>NZ_JBCNYA010000041.1:0-32053 GCF_049727805.1 Frateuria sp. YIM B11624 | reverse complement strand
GCGACTGCTTCGTGTTCGACGGGCGTGGCGCGGTCGACAAGGCGCTGCAGCCCTCGCCCTTGCTCCCTCTCCCCTCCGGGGAGAGGGTTGGGGGGAGGGGACACTCTTGCGGGGAGCCCGCTTCGGGCGTCTCTCCACCTACCACCCTCCCTGCGAGCCCCGCCCCCTCACCCCAGCCCTCTCCCCCATCCTTGATAAGGGACGGGGGAGAGGGAGCCAAAGCATGAGCCTGCACATCGACAAGCTCGGCCACGGTCCGCAGCCGCTGGTGCTGATCCATGGCTGGGCGATGCACGGCGGCATCTTCGCGCCGCTGGTGGAGGCGCTGGCCGACCGCTGCAGGCTGTACGTCGTCGACCTTCCCGGCCACGGCCACTCGCGCGCCTGCGGCCTGCCGCTGGAACCACACGCGATCGCCGAGGCCGTCGCCAGGGCAACGCCGCCGGCGCCCTGGCTGGGCTGGTCGCTCGGCGGCCTGGTCGCACTCACCGCGGCGCTGGACCATCCTGTCCACGTGCAAGGTCTGGCCATGCTCTGCGCCACGCCGAAGTTCGTACGCGACGCCGGTTGGCCGCACGGCAGCGACGCCACCCTGGTGCACCAGCTCGCGCTGGACCTGGAAACCGGCTACCACGCCACGATCGAGCGCTTCCTGGCGCTGGAGGCGATGGGCAGCGCCGATCCGAAGGCCGAGCTGCGCCGCTTGCGCGCGGACGTGTTCGCGCGCGGCGAGCCGGAACTGCGCGTGCTGCAGGAAGGCATCGGCCTGCTCGAACGCAGCGACCTGCGCGCGCGCCTGCCGCAACTGGCGGTGCCCAGCGTGTGGATCGCCGGGCGCCGCGACCGCTTGGTGCCGCCCGCCGCCATGGCCTGGTCGGCCGAACAGTGCGGCGGCCGCTTCGTCGAGATCGCGCACGCCGGCCACGCGCCCTTCATCGGCCATGCGCAGGCGGTGGCCGATGCATTGCAACCCCTGTTCGCGGAAATCCCGGCATGAGCGCCTTCCAACTCGACCGCGCCCGCGTGCGCCGCAACTTCGCGCGCGCCGCCGCCACCTACGAGCAGCACGACGTACTGCAGCGCGAAGTGCAGGCCGACCTGCTCGGCCGGCTGGACTTCTATCTGCAGGCGCCCGAGCGCGTGCTCGACCTCGGCGCCGGCACCGGCCGCGGCAGCGCGATGCTGAAGAAGCGCTACCCGAAAGCGCAGGTGATTGCAGTCGACCTGGCCCTGCCGATGCTGCGCGCCGCGCGCGCAAACCTGCGCCTGTTGCGCCCGTTCCAGCGCGTCTGCGCCGAGGCGACCCAGTTGCCGCTGCCCGACCACAGCGTCGACGTGCTGCATTCGAACCTGTGCTTCCAGTGGATCGACGACCTGCCCGCGCTGTTCGGCGAATGCATGCGCGTGCTCAAGCCCGGTGGCCTGCTGGCGTTCTCCAGCTTCGGCCCGGACACGCTCAAGGAACTGCGCGCCGCCTGGGCCGCGGTCGACCAGCAGTCGCACGTCAGCCGCTTCCTCGACATGCACGACGTGGGCGACGCGATGATCAACGCCGGCCTGCGCGACCCGGTGCTGGACGTCAACCGCTACACGCTGACCTACAGCGAGCCGCGCGCGCTGCTGAAGGAACTCAAGGGCCTGGGCGCCACCCACGCCGACCGCGCACGGGAACGCCACCTCACCGGCAAATCGCACTACCGCGCGATGCTCGCCGCCTACGAGGCGATGCGCGTGGACGGCCGCATCCCGGCCACCTGGGAAGTGGTCACCGCGCACGCGTGGGGACCACCGCCCGGCCAGGCGCGACGCACCCCGCAGGGCGAGATCGCCACCTTCTCGCTGGACAGCCTGCGCGGCTCGCGCCGCCGCTGAGTCTTGCTCCCCGTCCCGTGCGAGGGACGGGCTACGGCCCTGCGGCGGCCGGTTCGGCCAGCACCGGCGTGCGGTCGCGCCAGCGCAGGAACGACCGCTCCACCATGTAGTGCAACGCGGCGCCCACGGCCAGCACGCCGAAGGCGTACAACGCGAAGGCGGCGAACCCGTGCCACTGCCACGGCCCCACCCACCACGTCGCGACCGCATGCAGGGCCAGCTTGTGGCTCAGGTACAGGCTGTAGGAAACGCGCGCCAGCCAGCCGGCGCCCGGCACCGCCCAGCGCATCGGCATTGCGCTGGCCGCGCCCACGCACAGGGCCAGCGCCAGCGACAACAGCGGGTAGCCGACCACCGACGGCCAGAAGCCCAGCCGCGCGCGGAACAGCCACCACGCAAGGACGAACAGGCCCAGGCCCGCCGCCAGCACGATGCCCGCATGCCGCTGCAGGCGCATCCACATCTGCGGCCGTCCCACCCGCAGCGCGGCCAGCGCCACGCCGGCGAGCAACCCGTCCAGCCGGGCCCAGGTGGGGTAGTAGATGCCCTCGACGAAGCGCAGGCCGAACGCCGGCCCCGGCTGCTCGCGCACGGACGCCATCTCGTGCAGCCAGACGTAGCCGCGCACCGCCATGCCAAAGGCGACCACGCCGAGCCCCAGCGCCACGGCCTTGCGCAGCGACGGCCGCCGCAGCAGCCACCAGGCCAGCCACGGGAACAGCAAATAGAAGTGTTCCTCCACGCACAGCGACCAGGCATGCGAGAACGCCTTGTCGTGCTCGTAGTCGATCAGCAGGTTGAGGGTGAAGCTCGCGAACTGCCACGCCGGCGCCAGGCCCGGCGCCTCGCGCAGCGCCGGCCAGGCGACGTACACGGCGAGCACCGCGAGGAAGGCCGGCAGGATGCGGTACGCGCGGCGCCGGTAGAACCCGCGCCAGTCCAGCGGCTCGCCGCGGGCCAGTGGCGCGAGCAACTGGTGGCCGATCAGGTAGCCGGAAAGCACGAAGAACAGGTCCACGCCCATCCAGCCGTCGTTGCCCAGCCAGGCGAAGCGCTCGCCCAGCCCGCCGACCACGTAGGAATGGAACAGCATCACCCACACGATCGCCCACGCGCGCAGCAGGTCCAGGCCGGGAAGGCGGTTCATCGCACGATCCTTTGCTCGGGAAAGCAGGCAGTGTGGGTGGTCGCGCCGATGCGGTTCGGGCAAACCGCGGGCGAATCGCAGGCGTCTTCGGGGCTGGCGCGTCCCGTTCGCCGGCTAAGGCCGCACGCAATGCATCGCTGTAGGTGCGGCGGGCGCAGCACGTTGCCATCGTGCAGGCGCTGCAATGGTCGCGGTTGGACAGCGCCCGCATGTCGGCCATCGGTCCAGCCGTACGTTCGATGAATGGTTACCTGCGCTGGTCGCAGCCGGCGGCGGCGACGCCGGGCCAGCGAACGCGAGCCGGCGAACGGGACCGCGGGAAATACGTGCTTGCGCATGCATCGCTCCGCGGGTTGAAGCCTCATTGGAGCCCGAACGCGCATCCCCCCGCCGGCCCGCACGCCGGGCCGCCGTTGAAACCGTTGCGCGGCTGCCGATAGCGCGGTCTTCACCCGCCCGCGCCTAACCTGGGCGGCCTCATCCACTTGCAGAGGAACCGCGATGGGGCTCGAGGGCAAGGTCGCGCTGGTCACCGGCGCCGCGCAGGGCATCGGCCGCGCCATCGCGCTGCGGCTGGCGCAGGAAGGCGCCGCCGTGGCGATCGAGGACCGCGTCGCCAACGACCGCGCGCGGGAAACCCTGGCACAGGTGCAGGCCACCGGTGCGCGCGCCTGCCTGATCGAGGGCGACGTCGCCCAGGTCGAGGCCGACCGGCGGGTGGTCGCCGAGGCGGTGGCACAGCTCGGCCGCGTCGACATCCTGGTCAACAACGCCGGCGTGGAGCGCCGCGCGGGATTCCTCGACGTCACCGAGGCGGACTACGACCTGGTGCTCGACGTGAACCTCAAGGGCGTGTTCTTCCTCACCCAGGCGTTCGCCCGCCACGTGCGCGACCGCGGCGACGGCGGGCGCGTGGTCAACATCAGCTCGGTGCACGAGGAGCTGCCGTTCCCGCATTTCGCCAGCTACTGCGCCAGCAAGGGCGGCGTGAAGATGCTGATGCGCGACCTGTCGGTGGAACTGGCGCCGCTGGGCATCACCATCAACAACGTGGCGCCCGGCGCGATCAGGACGCCGATCAACGCGCACCTGATGAGCGACCCGGCGCTGATGGCCGCGCTGATGAAGAACATCCCGCTCAAGCGACTGGGTTCGCCCGAGGAGATCGCCGGCGCGGTGGCCTTCCTGTGCAGCGGCGACGCCAGCTACATGACCGGCAGCACGCTGGTCATCGACGGCGGCCTGTTGTGGAACTACGCCGAGCAATGAGCGACGACGCCAAGCGCCACAACGAGGAAAGGGCCGCCAGCGTGCCCAGGGCCGACACGCTGACGCCGGCCGACCGCTACCAGGAACTGTTCATTGCCGTGCAGATGGACGGCGTGTTCACCGACAGCAAGACCTTCGTCGACTGCGTGCCGCGCGGCGACCCGGAGGAGATCCTGGAGGCCTACCGGGCACAGTGCGACGACGAAGGCTTCAGGCTCGCCGACTTCGTGCACGCGAACTTCGACCCGCCGCAGGAGCACGCCAGCCACTACACCTCGCCACCCGGGCAGTCGCTCAGGGACCACATCGACGGCCTGTGGGACGTGCTCACCCGCCATCCGCACCAGCATCCGCCCAACGCCTCGATCCTGCCGCTGCCCAACGACTACGTGGTGCCGGGCGGGCGCTTCGCCGAGCTGTACTACTGGGATTCCTACTTCGCCATGCTCGGCCTGGCCGAGAGCGGGCGGCACGACCTGCTCGCCTCGATGGCCGACAACTTCGCCTACCTGATCGACACCTACGGCCACGTGCCCAACGGCAACCGCACCTATTACCTCAGCCGCTCGCAACCGCCCGTGTTCGCGCTGATGGTGGAGCTGTTCGAGGACAAGGGCGTTTGCAAGGCGGTCGAGTACCTGCCGCGCCTGCGCAAGGAATACAACTACTGGATGGCCGGTTCCGAGGACCTGCGCCCCGGCGACACGCGCCGCCACTGCGTGTGCCTGGACGACGGCAGCATCCTCAACCGCTACTGGGACGACCGCGATTCGCCGCGCGAGGAGGCCTACCGCGAGGACGTGCTCACCGCGCGCGGATCCTCCCGTCCCGCGCACCAGGTCTACCGCGAGCTGCGCGCGGGCGCCGCCTCGGGCTGGGACTTCAGTGCCCGCTGGTGCGATGGCACCGACCTGTCCACCATCCGCACCACCTCGATCCTGCCGGTGGATCTCAACGGCTTCCTGTACAAGCTGGAGCGACAGATCTGCCTGCTCAACCATGCCGTGGGCCAGCGCCAGCAGGCGGAGAAGTTCCGCCGCCGCGCGGAAGCCCGCAAGAGCGCGATCGACCGGCTGATGTGGAACGGACAGGCCGGCGCGTTCCTCGACTACGACTGGCAGCGCGCCGAGGCGCGCGAGGCGCTCACCGCCGCCGCGGCCGTGCCGCTGTTCGTGAACCTCGCCAGCGCCGAACAGGCCGAACGCACCACGCAGGCGCTCAAGGACCGGCTGATGCGCGAAGGCGGCCTGGGTACCAGCGAGAGGGAGAGCGGCCAGCAGTGGGACCGTCCCAACGGCTGGGCGCCGTTGCACTGGATGGCGATCCGCGGCCTGCGCAACTACGGCATCGCGCTCGCCGACGACATCGCCTGCCGCTGGCTCGCGACCGTGGGCAGCCTGTACCGGAAGGAAAGCAAGCTGGTGGAAAAGTACGTGATCACGCACGCCGAGGATGCCGAGGGCGGCTACGGCGGCGAGTACCCCTTGCAGGACGGCTTCGGCTGGACCAACGGGGTGACCCGCCGCCTGCTGCACGAGGATCCGCGCCACCAGGCCAACGAGGCGAAGGCCGCGAGCAAGCGGTAGGCGGCGGGGTGGGATCGAGCCGACCTGCGGCCTGCTAGAGATCGAGCTTGCGCATCAGCGCCTGGGCGTCGAACGGCGCATGCACCTTGGCGTCGTTGTCGAAGTAGCAGTACACGTCGCGGTCGGCGCGCTTCGGCGGCGGCCGGCCGCTCGCGCGCACCGCATCGTCCGGCTCGCCGCCCTGCGACCACGCACGGATGCGTGCCGCCCAGCGTTCCAGCGCCGCGTCGCTGTAGCCGCTGGTATAGAGCTTCTCGTCGCCGTGCAGGCGCAGGTACATGAAGTCGGCGGTCACGTCCTCCAGGTAGGGCCAGCGGCCGGCGGTGTCGGCTACCACCAGCGCCACCTTGTGCCGGCGCAGCAACGCGATGAAGTCCTCGCAGACGAAACTCTCGTGGCGGATCTCCAGCGCATGGCGCAGCCGCCGCTTGCGGTCGGGCGTGATGCTGGCGCCATGCTTCAGGCGATGGTCGTGCCGGCGCGCCCATGCAGCCGCCTGGTGGGTGTCGCGCGGCAACGCGCCGAGGAAGTGGTCGAACAGCGCCTCGTCGAAGCGCTGGCTGGGCGGGCACTGCCACAGGATCGGTCCCAGTTTCGCGCCCAGTTCGAACACGCCCGAGGCGAGGAAGTTGGCGAGCGGACCGTCGAAGTCGCGCAGCCGCTTGATGTGGGTGATGAAGCGCGGTCCCTTCACCGCGAACACGAAGCCGCGCGGCGTGTCGGCGTTCCAGCGCGCGTAGCTGTCCGGCCGCTGCAGGCTGTAGAACGAGCCGTTGAGCTCGATGCTGCCGACCTGGCGCGAGGCGTATTCCAGCTCGGCCCGCTGCGGCAGGTTCTTCGGATAGAACACGCCCCGCCACGGCGCGTAACGCCAGCCGGAAATGCCGATGCGCAGGGTCGCCACCGCGGCCTCCACAGGATGGGGAGGCGACCATGCAAGCGCACGCACGGTGAGCGCGTGGTGATACGTCAGTCGGTTCGCAGCGGTGCCGCGCCTCCCGCAGCCGTTGGCCC
Organism: Frateuria sp. YIM B11624; assembly: GCF_049727805.1. NCBI lineage: Bacteria > Pseudomonadati > Pseudomonadota > Gammaproteobacteria > Lysobacterales > Rhodanobacteraceae > Frateuria > Frateuria sp. YIM B11624. The sequence goes on along the minus strand of NZ_JBCNYA010000041.1, from coordinate 25,165 downwards.
GGGAGGGCTGCTGCTTCCCCTGCACCGCGCAGGGGAAGCGCGCGTTCAGAACAGGTACTTGGCGGTGGCGCCCACGCCCCAGTCCGGGCTGCCGTCGGCCAGGCCGCCCATCACGTAGCTCTGCAGCCGCCAGTCGGCGCCGATCTTGTGGTTCCAGTAGGCGGTCAGTTCGCTTTGCGCGGCGCCGCCCTCGGCGATCTTCTCGCGGTAGTAGTAATAGGCGCCGACGTCGTCGCTCTGGCTGACCTTGAAGCCCGCGCCCAGGTTGGCGTTGAAGCCGTTTTGCAGGCGGATGTAATCGGAGCTGCCGTACTTCATCCAGCCCACGCCACCGAACACGGTCCACTCGCCGTAGGCCTTGTAGGCATCCAGCGACAGGCCGTAGTCGTTCTTGCCGGTGCCCAGGCCCTTGTCCGCGTCGGCGGTGCCGAACTTGACCTTGCCGGTGAGGTCCAGGCCAGCGCTGTAGTCGGCGCTGGTGAACAGGTGGTAGCCGGCCGAGGCCACGACATCGCCCAGGCCGGAGGCCGAGCCGGTGGCCGGGGTAGCGCCGCCGCCAGCGGTGCCGCGGCCGTGGCCACGGCCGCGCGGATTGCCGTTGTCGACACCGCCGGTGCCGGGAATGACGTCGTTCGAACCGCTGATGCCGATGTAGGGCACGGTCAGCTTGAGCGTCCAGCGGTCGTCCTGCCAGCCGGCCGTGACCGGCACCGACCAGATGTCGGTGGTCGTGTCCGTGCCGTACTTGCCGGTGCTGTAGTTGGCGCCCGCGCCGACGCTGAACTGGCCGTCGTCGGCATGGGCCGCGCCGGCGCCGAGCAGCAGCAGGCCCAGCGCGCAGAAGGTGCTACGCATGCAATGTCTTTCCTGTGTGTCGTGGGAAGGCAGCGCCGGCGGGCGCCGGCGCCGAAGGAGAACTCAGCCGCCGGGGCGACCGGCGCGGTCCGGGCGCTCGGGGCGTTCGGGACGCTCCGGCCGGGCCGGGCGTTCGGGGCGTTCGGGGCGCTCCGGACGATCGACGCGGGCGACGTGCTCGGGCGCCGCCGGATGGTCTGCGGCATGGCCGCCGGCGAACGCCACCTTCTCCACCTTGACCGCCGCGTGGTCGGCGGCGTGCGCCGCGGCGTTGGGCGAGCGCATCACCTCGCCGAGCTTGAAACCCATCGCCTGGGCGATCGCACCCCAGCCTTCGCCGGCCGCGCGCTCGGTCAGCACGCCACCGAGATCGACCGTGCTGCCGTCCTCCAGGGTGAGCGTGCCGCCATTGAGCGCGGCGGCGATCTCGTCGGCCGTCGGCTCGGTGATGCCCGCGCCAGCCAGGCTGGCTTCGGCCAGCGACAGGGCGATCTTCACGTTGCCGTAGCCGAGCGCACCGGTAGCCGGCTGGAAGGTGGTCTGGGTCGTGGTGGTGCTGCCGTCGGCCTGGGTGGTGGTTTCCTCCAGCGTGACCTCGCTGCCGTCGCGCAGCCCGTCGACCAGCGCCTGCGCGTTGGCGTCGGAGCCGGCGAAGCTCTCGAACTGGCCGGCCAACTGCTGCGCGGCGTGGTTGTCGCTGGTGGACGGAGCGCCGTCCGTCGGCGCGTCCTGCGCGAAGGCCGGCGTCAGGGCGAGCGCCGCCAGCAACGCGGCGGCAAGGACGGACATACGCATGTTCATGGCACTCTCCGGAGATCGAATCGTCGCTTCGCAGCCGGCGGCCGCGATCCGGCGTGCATGCTTCGCCCTCGCGTGGTGTACGCGCAAGCGCTGCCGACGTGGGGCATTCAGCGGTGTTTCACCGGCTCCTTCCGGCGCGTGACCGGCATCGCAGTCACGCTGCGCAGGCGGTCACACCTGGCGGTGGCGGAAGCAGCCGACCAGGTGGTCGTTGACCATGCCGGTCGCCTGCATCAGCGCGTAGCAGATGGTGCTGCCGACGAAGCGGAAGCCGTCCTTCTTCAGCGTCTTGCTCATGCGGTCGGAGAGCGCGGTGGTCGCGGGCACCTCGGCGCTGGTCTTCCAGCGGTTGCGCACCGGCTTGCCGTCGACGAACGACCACAGATAGGCATCCAGGCTACCGTGCGCATCGATCGCTTCCAGCGCGGCGCGGGCGTTGTCGCGCGCGGCGGTCACCTTCAGGCGGTTGCGGATGATGCCCGGATCGGCGAGCGCCTTTTCCAGTTCGCGCTCGCTCATCCGCGCCACGCGCGCGATCTCGAAGCCGTGGAAGACCTCGCGGTAGCGCTCGCGCTTGGCCAGCACCGTGCGCCAGGACAGGCCGGCCTGCGCGCCTTCCAGGCAGAGGAACTCGAACAGCAGGCGGTCGTCGTGCAGCGGCGCGCCCCACTCGGTGTCGTGGTAGGCGCAAAGCAGGTCGTCGGTGGCCCAGGTGCAGCGTTGCATGCGGATTCCCGATGGCGGCAGGGGCGCCACTGTAGCGCAGCGTCCAACGCGTACACTGGCGCACCCTTCCCGCATCGCTTCCCCATGTCGAACGCCTTCCCGCAACGCGGCGCGCTGGCCGCGCTGGCCGGCACCATCCTGATCTGGGCCTACAGCTGGGTGGTGATGAAGCAGGCGCTGACCTGGGCCGGTCCGTTCGACTTCGCCGCGCTGCGCTACCTGTTCGGCGCGGCGGTGCTGTTTGCGGCGTTGCTGGCCAGCCGCCAGTCGCTGCGGCCGCCACCGCTGGTGGACACGGTGCTGATCGGCCTGTGCCAGACCGCCGCGTTCCAGGGGCTGGAGCAGTGGGCACTGGTCGGCGGCGGCGCCGGACACGTGGCGCTCTTGGCCTACAGCATGCCGTTCTGGGCCGTGCTGCTGGCCTGGCCGCTGCTGGGCGAGACGCCCTCGGCGCGGCACTGGCTGGGCCTGGCGCTCGCGGCGGCCGGATTGCTGTGCATCCTCGAACCCTGGCACGGCCTGGGCAGTCCGGTGAGCACGCTGCTGGCACTGGCCGGCGGCGCCGCATGGGCGGCCGGCACGGTGCTCAGCAAGCGGCTGTTCCAGCGCCACGCGGTTTCGGCGCTGGCGCTGACCGGTTGGCAGATGCTGATCGGCGCGCTGGCGCTGGGCCTGGTGGCGCTGCTGGTGCCTTCGCGGCCGATCGCCTGGAACTGGGCCTTCGCGGGCGCGCTGGTCTACAGCGCGGTGATGGCCTCCAGCGTCGCCTGGGGCCTGTGGCTGGTGGTGCTCAAGCGCCTGCCGACCACGCTCGCGAGCCTGTCCAGCCTGGGCGTGCCGGTGGTCAGCGTATTGCTGGCCTGGCTGATCCTGGACGAGCGGCCCGATGCGATGGAGTGGCTGGGCATCGTGCTGGTGCTGGCGGGGTTGATGGCGGTGGTCGGCATCGGCCGCCGCCGCGCGGGGCGCAACGCGTAGGGTGGGCTTCACCACTCACCGCGAGGTTGCGGTGGGCTGAAGACCACCCTGCGTGCATCTTGCTACCAGGGCAGCGCGTCGAGATCGACGTTGCCGCCGGTGAGGACCACGCCGACACGGCGGCCGGCGAAGCGCTCGCGAGCCTTCAGGATCGCCGCGAAGGCGGTGGCGCTGGACACCTCCACCACCAGCTTGAGCTCCTGCCACAACAGCCGCATCGCGGCGATGGTTTCCTCGTCGGCGACCGTGATGATGTCGACGCGATGGGCGCGCAAGGCCTCGAGGTTGGCTTCGCCGACCAGCGCGCGCAGGCCGTCGCACAGCGTGTCCGGCACCACGTCGGTGACCCGCTCGCCACGCGCGAGCGAACGCGCGGCGTCATCCGCACCAGCCGGTTCGGCTGCGTGCAGGCGAAGCTCCGGGCGCAGCGCATGCGCGGCGGTCGCCACGCCGGAGGCCAGTCCGCCACCACCGACCGGCGTGACGAGCGCTTCGAGTTCCGGCGCCTGCGCCAGCAGTTCCAGCGCGATCGTGCCCTGTCCCGCCATGACCTGGGTGTCGGCATAGGGGTGCACCAACACCGCGCCGGTCTCCTGCACCAGCTGCGCAGTGGTCGCCTCGCGCGCGGCCTGGGTCGGTGCGCAGCGATGCAACACCGCGCCAGCGCGTTCGATCGCCGCGAGCTTGGCACGCACCGCCCCCTCGGGCACCACCACGTGCGCGCGGATGCCGCGGGTGGCCGCCGCCAGCGCCAGCGCGTTGCCGTGGTTGCCGGAGGAATGCGTGACCACGCCGCGCGCGGCGGCCGCCTCGTCGAGCGCCCACACCGCGTTGCAGGCGCCGCGGAACTTGAAGGCGCCGCCGCGCTGCAGGTTCTCGCACTTGAAGTGCAGTTGCGCGCCGGCCAGCGCATCGAGCGCGTCGCTGCGCATGACGGGCGTGACGCGTGCATGCGGTGCGATGCGTGCGGCGGCGTCCTGGATCTGGGTAAAGGTGGGCAGTGCGGTCATGGCGTGACGATCTCCACGCCGCAGCGGAACGTCCGTGCGGCGCCAGGTTCAAGTCGGATGGCCTCGGCGCAGTCGGGCCGGTTGAAGGCGTCGGGCAGGCTTTCCATCGGTTCGAGCGCAAGCGAACGGCGTGCGTCGCGTTCCAGCGTGTCGCCGGTGAAGGCCAGCAGCACGCCGTGTTCCTGCCATACGGCGATGCCGACGCCACTGGCCGGATCGCGCAACCGCGTGCGGGCGCGGCCGTCGTGGTCGGCCTGCAGGCCGGTGTAGGTGTGGTTGAGTTCGAGCGCGCCGATCGCGCGCGGCTGGCGGAAGTCCAGTTCGGGCGCCTGCGCCAGCGGCGCGTAGGCGTCCTGACCGGGCAGCGGGATGAAGTCGGTGTCGGTGCGGATCACGCAGGCGGCGGGAATCGCCAGTTCCCACGAGGCCAGCGGCGTGCTGCCGACGCGGAAATACGGATGCCAGCCGGCGAACGCCGGCGCCGCGCGGGTTCCGACGTTGCGAAGGGTCGTTTCCAGCGTCAGCCCGTCAGCGGCCAGCGAATAGCGCACCGCCAGGTCGAGCGTGAACGGATAGCCCGCCTGCGGCGCAACGGTGGTGGCGAACAGCACGCTCGCGGCATGTGCGTCCGCGCGCAACGCAGCGATCGCGAAGTCGGCATCGCGCACGAAGCCGTGGCGGCTCGCCCGCGCCGCGCCGGAGGCACCCGGCATCAGGTCGTGTTCGACGCCGTCGAACAGGTAGCGTGCGTCGGCGATGCGGTTGGCGAAGGGCGCCAGCAGGGCGAAGCGCGAACCCGGGCGGGCCGCCAGTTCGGCAGCATCGCGGTGGCCGTCGGCCAGTTGCACCAGCCGGTCGCCGAAGCGCGCTTCGAAGGCCAGCACGCAGGCGCCGTGCCTTGCGATGCGCACGCGGCGACCACGCGCACTGTCGTTCAATACGACGATCGGCTGGCTGTCCAGCCACTCGATGGCGACGTCGAACGCACCCATGCCCTTGCCCGGCCGCGAAAACGTCGCATGTTAGCCTGAGCTTTCCCCCAGCGGCTGTTCCCATGATCGTGCGCGACGAACAAACCCCTTCGCCCATCCGCCTTGCCGACTACCGTCCGCCTGCCTGGACGGTCAGCCGGATCGAGCTCGAGTTCGACCTCGGCATCGACGGCACCGACGTGCGCTCGCGGCTACACCTGCGCCGCAACGGCGCCTCGGGCGCACCGCTGCGGCTGGATGGCGAAGGCCTGGAGCTGCTGGCCATCATGCTGGACGGCCAGCCGCTGGACGAGCAGGCCTACCGCTACCGCGACAGCGTTCTGGAGGTCGACGGCGCCGGCGACGACAGCGTGCTGGAGACTCGCGTGCGCGTGCATCCGGCGGCCAATACCGCGCTGGAAGGGCTGTACCTGTCCGGCACGCGCGAGAGCGGCTTCCTGCTGACCCAGTGCGAGGCCGAGGGCTTCCGCCACATCACGTTCTTTCCCGACCGGCCGGACGTGCTGGCGCGCTACACCGTGACATTGCGTGCCGACCGCGAACGCTTTCCCGTGCTGCTGGCCGGCGGCAATCCGGACGGCAGCGGCGAGCTGCCGGACGGTCGCCACTGGGCGCGCTTCGTCGATCCGTATCCCAAGCCTTGCTACCTGTTCGCGCTGGTCGCCGGACGGCTGGAGAAGATCGAGCGCGACTACCGCACCGCCGACGGCCGCGACGTGAAGCTGGTGATCTGGGCCGAGGCGGACGTGATCGGCTGCTGCCATTACGCGATGGACGCGCTGGAGCGCGCCATGCGCTGGGACGAGCAGGCCTACGGGCGCAACTTCGATCTATCGGTGTTCCACGTCGTCGCCACCCACGACTTCAACATGGGCGCGATGGAGAACAAGGGCCTCAACATCTTCAACGCCAAGTACCTGCTCGCCGATCCGGACACTACGACGGACGACGAATACCGCGCGGTCGAGGCGGTGATCGGCCACGAGTACTTCCACAACTGGAGCGGAAACCGCGTGACCTGCCGCGACTGGTTCCAGCTCTCGCTGAAGGAAGGGCTGACCGTGTTCCGCGAGCAGCAGTTCTCGGCGGACATGTATTCGGCATCGCTCAAGCGCATCGACGACGTCGCCCTGCTGCGCCGCGCCCAGTTCCCCGAGGACGCCGGCCCGCTGGCGCATCCGGTGCGCCCCTCGCAGTACAGCGAGATCAACAACTTCTACACCGCCACGGTCTACGAGAAGGGCTCGGAGCTGGTGCGCATGCTGGCCGGGCGACTGGGCCCGGCCGGTTTCCGCCGCGGCATGGACCTGTACTTCCGGCGCAATGACGGCCGCGCCGCGACGCTGGAGGATTTCCTCGCAGCGCTGGGGGCGGCCAACGGCATCGACCTCTCGCCCTACCTCGCCTGGTATGGCCAGGCCGGCACGCCGCAACTGTCCGGCGAAGGCCACCACGATGCGGCCACGCGCACCTACACCTTGACCCTGCGCCAGCACACGCCGCCGACGCCCGGCCAGCCGGACAAGCGGCCGCTGCCGATCCCGGTCAAGCTCGCGTTGTTCGATCCGGACGGACGCATGCTGCCGTTGCACGAGGGCGCCACCGAACAGGTGGTGGTGCTGCACGATGCGGAACAGGACTTCGTCTTCCCCGGCGTCGAGCGCGCGCCGGTGCCCTCGCTGCTGCGCGGCTTCTCCGCGCCGGTGATCCTCGACTACGCCTATGCGCCAGCCGAACTGGCCCTGCTGCTGACCCACGACACGGACGGCTTCAACCGCTGGGAAGCCGCCCAGCAACTGGCTTGGCGCGCCTATGCGGAATTGCGCGACGGCGGCGGTCTGGATGCGCTTTCGGTGTGGGGCGACACGCTCGCCAGCCTGTTCGACCAGGCCGCGCTCGATCCCGCGCTGCTGGCAGACCTGCTCACGCCGCCGGGCGAAGTGGAACTGGCCGAGCGCGAGACCGACGTCGATCCGGCGCGCATCCATGCGCTGCGCCAGACGCTGCAGCGCGAACTCGCCGCGCGCATCGGCGCGCACGTGCTGGCCGAGCGCTACCGCACGCTGGCCGCACAAGCCAGCGATGCGCTGGATGCCGCCAACCAGGCGCGGCGCCGGCTCAAGCGCCGCGTGCTGGAACTGCTGGTGCTGCTGGATGCGCCGGCGGCACAGGCCTTCGCCGCCACGCAGTTCGACCGCGCCACGACCATGACCGATCGCCTGGCCGGCCTGGCCGTGCTGGCGCGCAGCGAGGCGCCGCAAGCCAGCGAGGCGCTCGCCCGCTACCGCGCACGCCACGCCGGCAACGCGCTGGCGCTGGACAAGTGGTTCGCGGTACAGGCGCAGATTCCGGGCGAAGGCGCGCTGGCGCGCGTGTGCACGCTGCAGGACGACCCGACCTTCACGCTGAAGAATCCCAATCGCGTGCAGGCGCTGCTGGGCACCTGGGCGCGCGGCAACCCGAGCGGCTTCCACCGCCTCGACGGCGAGGGCTACCGCTTCCTGGCGGCGCGGCTGGCCGAGCTGGACGCGCTCAACCCGCAGGTGGCGGCACGTCTGGCGACCGCCTTCAACGGCTGGCAGCGGCTGGAACCGTCGCGGCGCGAACAGGCACGCGCAGCGGTGGCGGGGCTCGCGGGGCAGCGCCTCTCGCGCAACCTGGCCGAGATCGTCGGCAACATGCTCAAGGGCTAGCGCAGCCCGATCGATCGTGAAGACGCCGCCGGTGGAGCGCCCCAGGGCGGCTCCGTCCGGCGACGGGGCGGTCAAGCGGCGAGCTGGCTCAGCGCGTTGCGCAGGCGGTGCATGTGCGATTCCAGGCGCGGAGCGAGCTGCTGGCGTTCCTGCTCGGTGCGCGCGGCCAGGTGTTCGATGGCCATCTGCACCTTGCCGATCTCGATCATCAGATCGTGCCGGGGATAGACAGGCTGGAAGTCGATGACGTTGTTCATGGCGAACGGCTTGATGGGTTGGACAAGCGGGCTCTGCAACGCGCGTGCCAGAGCGTGATCGCCATCACAATCGGGCCTGGGCGGGCTCCGCGGGCTGACGCAGAGCGTCAGCTGGCCTACAAAAAAAAGCCGCAACTAGTCACTTTTTATTCACGGCCGTACTGGGAATATCGCTTCCCACGGCCGCGGGGAATCGCGGCCGCGCCTGCAACTTTCCGGTTTCTGGCGCCCGGCAACACGGTCATCCTGGATTCCCCCTGTTCCTGAGACCGCCGGGCGCCAGATCTAAGCAAGGCCAAGCCCCGCCAATGGCGGGGCTTGGTTTTTCCGGGGCCGGAAAAGGCGACGGCGCCGTGGGAATCCCCAGCGGCGCCGTCATGCTTCCTCTCCCTGGTACGCGGTCGGGCCCCTGTCTGCCCGGCCTCGGCGCGCGGTTGCGCAGCGTCTGCCCATGGAAAGTGCACGGAAAGTGAAGCAGCATTCGTGCCAAGCTCTTGTTTTTCCACAGACCGAAGGGCCGAGGCGCTACCATACGCGCCGTTCCGCACCTATCCGCGCCGAGCGTTCCTTCCGATGATCCATCCCACCCGCTACGACGTGATCGTGGTCGGCGGCGGCCATGCCGGCACCGAGGCGGCGCTGGCCGCGGCCCGCTGCGGCGCGCGCACCTTGCTGCTGACCCACAACCTGGAAACCGTGGGCGCGATGAGCTGCAACCCGGCCATCGGCGGCATCGGCAAGGGCCACCTGGTCAAGGAGATCGACGCACTGGGCGGCGCCATGGCGCACGCGGCCGACCGTGCCGGCATCCAGTGGCGCACGCTCAACGCCTCCAAGGGCCCGGCCGTGCGCGCCACGCGCTGCCAGGCCGACCGTGCGCTGTACCGGGCCGCGATCCGGCAGATGGTCGAGTCGCAGTCGAACCTGGAGTTGTTCCAGCAGGCGGTCGACGACCTCGTCATCGAGGGCGGCCGCGTCAGCGGCGTGGTCACGCAGATGGGCGTGAGCTTCCGCGCCGCCGCAGTGGTGCTCACCGCCGGCACCTTCCTCGCCGGCAAGATCCATATCGGCCCGGCGCAGTACGCCGGCGGCCGCGCCGGCGATCCACCCGCCAGCACGCTGGCGCGGCGCCTGCGCGAACTGCCGGTCGCGGCCGACCGCCTGAAGACCGGCACGCCGCCGCGCATCGACGCACGCAGCATCGATTTCGGCGGGCTCGACGAGCAGCCCGGCGACGATCCCGCACCGGTGTTCTCCTACCTGGGTTCGCGCGACGAACACCCGCGCCAGGTCAGTTGCTGGATCACCCACACCTCCGAGCGCACGCACGAGATCATCCGCGGCGCGCTGGACCGCTCGCCGCTCTACAGCGGACAGATCGAGGGCATCGGCCCGCGCTACTGCCCGTCGATCGAGGACAAGGTGGTGCGCTTCGCCGACAAGGGCTCGCACCAGATCTTCATCGAGCCCGAAGGACTGGACAGCGTCGAGATCTACCCCAACGGCATCTCCACCTCACTGCCGTTCGACGTACAGCTCGAGCTGGTGCATTCGATCCCCGGTTTCGAACGCGCGCACATCACGCGCCCCGGCTACGCGATCGAGTACGACTACTTCGACCCGCGCGGCCTGCAGCCGTGGCTGGAGACCAAGGCGATCGGCGGCCTGTACTTCGCCGGCCAGGTCAACGGCACCACGGGCTACGAGGAAGCCGCCGCACAGGGGCTCGTCGCCGGCCTCAACGCCGCACGCATGGCCCGCGGCGAGGAGCCGTGGTACCCGCGCCGCGACGAGGCCTACGTCGGCGTGCTGATCGACGACCTGACCAGCAACGGCACGCTCGAGCCCTATCGCATGTTCACCTCTCGCGCCGAATACCGCCTGCACCTGCGCGAAGACAACGCCGACCTGCGTCTGACCGAGCAGGGCTTTGCGCTCGGCGTGGTGACGCAGGCGCGTTTCGACGCATTGCGTGCCAAGCGCGAGGCGGTCGAGCGCGAGACGCAACGGCTGGCTGCGCTGTGGGCCGCGCCGACCAACGCGCTGGGCGCGGCGATCGAGCGCCGGCTCGGCATCGCCGTCAGCCGGGAAACCAGCGCGTTGGACCTGTTGCGCCGCCCCGAGCTCGACTACGCCAGGCTCACTGCCGTCGCCGAACTGGGGCCCGCTGTGGAACGCGAGGACGTCGCCGCGCAGGTCGAGGTGCAAGCCAAGTACGCCGGCTACCTGGAACGCCAGCGCGAGGAGATCGAACGCCAGCGCCGCCACGAACACACCGGCATCCCGGCGGGTTTCGACTACGACAAGGTGCGCGGTCTCTCCTCCGAAGTGCTGCTCAAGCTCAAGCGCACGCAGCCGGCCACGGTCGGCCAGGCCGCGCGGATCAGCGGCGTCACGCCCGCGGCGATCTCGCTCCTGCTGGTGCATCTGAAGCGCCGCAGCGCCTGACGCCTCGCTTCCTTTCCGCCCCAAGGAGAGGACGGAAGTTGAGCGGCCGGGACTCGCGGGAGCGTCGGCTCCCTGCAAGAACGAGCGCTCACTCAGCCCGCGCCCTGGAGGTGGAGGGAGCAACGCACGGTGGCCCATGGCATCATCCCTTGCATCGATGCCCTCGGAGTTTGCGGATGGAAATCTGGATCGGCCGCGACGGCCAGCGCCATGGCCCGTACAAGGAAGAGGACGTGCGCCAGTGGTTGCGCAGCGGCCAGCTCGCCGCCGAGGACCTGGGCTGGTACGAGGGCCTGGCCGACTGGCAGCCGCTGTCGGTGCTGTTCCCCGACGCGCTGGCCGCGACACCGCCACCGATCTCGCCCACGGCTCCCGCCGTGCCGCCGCCGACCACCACCGCGGCGCTGGAGGACTATGCCGGCTTCTGGAAGCGCCTGGTCGCGTACATCATCGACGCCATCGTGCTGTACATCCCGCAGATGCTGATCATGAACGCCTTCGGCAACGAGGCGGCGCAGGCGAAGCTGCAGCAGGCGACGCTGGCGGCCGGCACCGATCTGAGCGTGGCGATGGCCGCCTATGGCCAGTATTACGAGACCATGCGCGGCGGCGTCGCGCTGACCGCGTTGCTGGTCTGGCTGTACTTCGCTATCTGCGAAAGCTCCGCCTGGCAGGCCTCGGTGGGCAAGCTGGCGATCGGCATCCGCGTGACCGACCTGGAGGGCCGGCGCATCAGCTTCTGGCGCGCGCTCGGCCGCTATGCGGCGAAGGTGCTGAGCTGGTTCATCCTGGCGATCGGCTTCCTGATGATCGGCTGGACGCGCCGCAAGCAGGGCCTGCACGACATGCTGGCCAACACCCTGGTGCTCAACGGCCGCGCCGGCGCGTTCCGCAACGCCACGCCGCGCGACGACCGCTCCTTCCACGCCTAAAGGCAGTGCCGCGGTTGCTATGATCGGCGGCTTCCTGCACCACTCGAAGCCGTTGATCACATGCTCAGCATCGAACACCGCATTGCCCAGGACATCGCCGCCAAACCCGACCAGGTGCGCGCGGCGGTGGCCCTGCTCGACGAAGGCGCCACCGTGCCCTTCATCGCCCGCTACCGCAAGGAAGCCACCGGCGGCCTGGACGACACCCAGCTGCGCCTGCTGGAAGAGCGCCTGCGCTACCTGCGCGAACTGGAGGAACGCCGCAGCGCGATCCTGGCCAGCGTCGAGGAACAGGGCAAGCTCAGCGATGCGCTGAAGAACGACATCCTTGCCGCCGACACCAAGGCACGGCTGGAAGACCTCTACCTGCCCTACAAGCCCAAGCGCCGCACCAAGGCGCAGATCGCGCGCGAGGCGGGCCTGGAGCCGCTGGCCATCGGCCTGCGCGAGGATCCGACGCTCACGCCGGAGGCCTTCGCCGAATCGTTCGTCGATGCCGACAGGGGCGTCCCCGACGTGCGCGCCGCGCTCGACGGTGCGCGCGCGATCCTGATGGAAACCATCGCCGAGGACGCCCACCTGGTCGGCGAGCTGCGCGACTGGCTGTGGGACAAGGGGCAGATCCGCGCCAAGGTCGTCGAGGGCAAGGAAAACGACGGCGCCAAGTTCCGCGACTACTTCGACCACGTCGAGCCGATCGGCAAGATTCCGTCGCACCGCCTGCTGGCGCTGATGCGCGCGCGCAACGAGGGCGTGATCGAACTGGAACTGCAGCCGGCGCTCGACGCCGAGCAGGGCCACCTCGAGGGCGAAGGCCGCGTCGCCGCGCACGCCGGCATCCACGACCGCGGCCGTGCGGCCGACGCCTGGCTGCGCGAGACGGTGCGCCTGACCTGGCGCGTGAAGCTGCACCTGCACCTGGCGCTCGACCTGTTCGGCCGCGTGCGCGAAGGCGCCGAAGACGAGGCGATCCGCGTGTTCGGCGAGAACCTCAAGGACCTGATGCTGGCCGCGCCCGCCGGCGCCAAGACCGTGATGGGCCTGGACCCGGGCATCCGCACCGGCGTCAAGGTCGCCGTGGTTGACGCCACTGGCAAACTGCTGGCCACCGACACGATCTATCCGCATGAGCCGAGACGCCAGTGGAACGAATCACTGGTCGCGCTGGCGAAGCTGTGCAGGCAGCACGGCGTGGACCTGATCGCTATCGGCAACGGCACCGCCTCGCGCGAGACCGACAAGCTGGCCGGCGAGCTGATCAAGAAGCTGCCGGAAGCGAAGCTGTCCAAGATCGTGGTGAGCGAAGCGGGGGCGTCGGTCTACTCGGCCTCCGAAACGGCGGCGAAGGAATTCCCGAACCTGGACGTCAGCCTGCGCGGCGCGGTGTCGATCGCCCGCCGCCTGCAGGATCCGCTCGCCGAGCTGGTGAAGATCGAGCCCAAGGCGATCGGCGTGGGCCAGTACCAGCACGACGTCAACCAGGTGAAGCTGGCGCGTGCGCTGGATGCCAAGGTCGAGGACTGCGTCAACGCCGTCGGCGTGGACGTCAACACGGCCTCGGCGGCGCTGCTCTCGCGCGTGGCCGGCCTCTCGCCTTCCGTGGCGGAGAACGTGGTCAAGCACCGCGACGCCAACGGCCCGTTCGCCAACCGCAAGGCGCTCCTGAAGGTGCCGCGGCTGGGCGACAAGGCATTCGAGCAGTGCGCCGGCTTCCTGCGCGTGCCCAACGGCGACAACCCGCTGGACGCCAGCGCGGTGCACCCGGAAGCCTATCCGGTGGTCGAGCGGATCATCGCCCAGTGCGGCCGCGAGGTGCGCAACATCATCGGCGACGCGACCTTCCTGCGCGGCCTCAAGCCCGAGCAGTACACCGACGGGAAGTTCGGCGTGCCGACCGTGCGCGACATCCTGAAGGAACTGGAGAAGCCCGGCCGCGACCCGCGCCCGGAGTTCGTCGCGCCGAGCTTCGCCGAGGGTGTGGAGGATCTGAAGGACTTGAGGCCGGGCATGATCCTGGAAGGCCGCGTCACCAACGTCGCCGCGTTCGGCGCGTTCGTCGACATCGGCGTGCACCAGGATGGCCTCGTGCACGTCTCGGCGCTGTCGCACAGCTTCGTCAAGGATCCGCGTGACGCGGTCAAGGCCGGCGACATCGTCAAGGTCAAGGTGATGGAAGTGGACATCCCGCGCCAGCGCATCGGCCTGTCGATGCGCCTCGACGACGAGCCGGGCCAGGCCCGCGGTGCGCGGCCGGCCGGCGACGACGGCCGCAATGCGCGCCCGCAGCGCGGTGCGCCCGCCCCGAAACCGGCAGCCCCGCCCGCCAACAACGCCTTCGCCGATGCGCTGCTGCGGGCGCGCGAAGGCAAGCGCTAGCTATTGCAGGGGACGCGGGCGCGCCCTGTCCCGGGCGCGCCTGCGAGGCCGGCCGGGGTGGTCGGAGGACCGCGATGCGGCGCAGCATGCGCTTCCGTATGGAGTGCATTACCGTAACCCGCAAATAACGAAGGCCATCCCGGCCCCTCAAGGAGCGTCACCGTCATGCCCCGTACCCGTCTTGCCGGCGCCATCCTCGCCGGTCTGCTGTTCAGCACGGCCGCCGTAGCCACTGATTTCAGCCAGGTCGTCGTCTTCGGCGACAGCCTTAGCGACGACGGCAACATCTCGCTGGCCACCGCGCCCGGCGTGCAGCCGCCGCTGCGTTTCACCACCAATCCCGGCACGGTCGCCATCGAGAACGTGGCCAATGCGCTGGGCCAGCCGATCACGCCGTCGCTGCTCGGCGGCACCGACTACGCCTGGGGCGGCGCCGGCGTGCTGACCAACTCGCCCGGCACGCCCGGCGCGGTGCCGACGCTGACCGCGCAGGTCGACGGCTACCTGGCTGCCGGCACGGTGGATTCGAATGCCCTTTATTCGATCTGGGGCGGCGCCAACGACATCTTCTATCACGCCACCGCCGCCGGCGCGGGCGCCACTGCGCAGCAGCTGATCGCGCAGACGATCTCGCAGCAGGTTTCGCTGGCGATCGCCAACAACGTCATTCCCAACGACCCGGCCGCGATCGCCGCGTTCACGGCGCAGATCACGCCGACGGTGACCGCGCAGGTCAGCGCGGCCGTGCTGGCTGGCGCCGGCGTCAGCAGCTTCGAGACCGCCGAACAGGCGCAGGCGAACGTCGCCGCCGCGGCCCAGCAGGAGGTCAAGTTGATCGGCCAGCTGCAGGCCGCGGGCGTGAAGAACATCCTGGTGTTCAACCTGCCCAACATCGGCCTGACGCCTTCGGCGCTGGCGCAGGGCCCGGACGCGGCGGCCTCGCTGGCGGGGCTCGGTCTGGTCTTCAACGGCCAGCTCAACGCCGGCCTGGCGCAGATGGGCGTGGGCATCGTCCCGGTCAACGTCTACAGCCTGTTCAACGAGATCATCGCCGATCCGCAGGCCTACGGCTTCAGCAACGTCACCGCGCCCGCCTGCGGCGCGGGCGCTTCCTCGGTGCAGTGCGGACCGGCCGGCTCGGGCCTGCCCTACACCTATCCCGCCGGCGCGGATCAGAGCTACGTGTTCGCCGACGGCGTCCACCCGACTACCGCGGCGCACGCCGTGCTGGGCCAGTACGTGGTTTCGATCCTGCAGGCGCCTGGCCAGGTCTCGCTGCTGGGCGAGGCCCCGCTAGCCGCCACCGCCGCGCAGTACCGCACCATCCGCAACCAGTTGCTGGCCGACGGCCAGGGCAGCGACACCCGCTTCTTTGCGAGCGTTGATTACGGCCGTCAGCGCTTCGATGCGACGGGTGGCTCGCCCAAGTCCAGCAGCAACAACGTCAACCTGACGCTGGGCGCGGACGCACGGGCCACCGAGCACGTCTCGGTGGGCCTGGCGCTGTCGCTGGGCCAGAACCATGCCGACTTCGCCGGTGGCGCGGGCGGCTACAAGATGCAGGACATCTCCGGCCTGGGCTACGCGCTGTACCACAACGGCGGCGGGTACGTGGGCGGTTTCGCCAGCTTCGGCCAGTCCAACTTCAAGGACATCAACCGCCGCATCCAGCTGGGTGCCTCGATCCGCAACGAGAGCGGCAAGGCGGACGGCACCCACCTCGGCGCGGGGCTCGAGGGCGGCTGGTGGTTCGGCAGCGGCGGCCTGAAGACCGGCCCGTTCGCGCGCGCCGAATGGCAGACGGCGAAGGTCAACGGCTACAGCGAAACCGGCAACGACAGTACCGCGATGTGGTTCGGCCGCCAGCAGCGCGATGCGCTGGTCGAATCGCTCGGCTGGCGCCTGCAGGGCCAGTGGCAGGCCGGCGGCGCCATGCTGACCCCGTTCGTGGAAGTGGCCTGGAACCATGACGACAAGGCCGATCCGCGCGAGGTCCAGGCCGGCCTGGTCGGCATGCCCGGCACCTTCGCGCTGACCGGCTACGTGCCCGACAAGACCTGGGCCAGCGCCGACGTGGGCCTGTCCGCGCAGTTCAGCCCGAACGTGACCGGATGGTTCGGCTACCACGGCCGCTTCAGCGACGACAACCAGCGCGACGACGCGGTGAACCTGGGCATCAAGGTCGGCTTCTGAGACCGATCTCCAGCCCATGAAAAAAGCCGCCCTCGGGCGGCTTTTTTTGACGTCCGGATGGCCGGACGTCGGTGGCGGGCTTACTTGCCCTTGCCGCCGGTGGCCAGCTTCAGGATGTCTTCGGCCTGCTTCTGCAGGCTGGCGGCCTCGTCGTCGCCCAGCGTATCGGTCTTGTTGCCGGAAACCACCTGCTTGAGCACGAGGTTGCCATCCTTGTCCCAGCCGGCGCGCTCGGTCGAGCTGGGCTTGGCGTCCTGGCTGGCCTTCTTCTGCTGCACCACGACCCACGGCTTGCCGTCCCTGTAGGCGTAGTCGGTGCTGGTGAAGCCCTTGTCGCCGTAGTCGGCGCGGCCACGGATGAATTGCACCTGGCCGTTCTGGCGGAACACCTGCCAGGCGCGCGAGACGTCCTTCTCCAGCTTGGTGCCGTTGCTGATCTTCATGCCGCCGATCTGCTTCTGCACCGCCTGGAAGTCGGCGAGTTCCTTTTCGCCCGGGGTCTGTTCGGCGATCAGCTCGATCGACACCTGGTTGGGCGCGCCCTTGGTCAGCACCGGCGCCTGCAGCGCCATCTTGTAGTGGCGTTCGCCGTCGCTGAGTTCGGCCTTGACGACGTACAGGTCGGCCGGATTCACGTCGGCCGGATTGAAGGTGAGCTCGAACGACTGCGGAAACTGCACCGGCGCGATGGTCTTGCTGGCCAGCGGCGTGGCACCGGCCTGGTCGGTCGAGGAAACGTCGACCAGGTTGACCACCAGCTTGGCGTCGGGCGACACCGCGGTGTCGCCGCGCAAGGCCACCGTGCCCGTCACCGTATTCGCCTTCACGGCCGCCGCGGGGGCGTTGTCGCCGTTGCCCTGCTCGGGCGCGTTGGAGCTGTTGCAACCGGCCAGCGCCAGCGCAGCTACCGACATCAGCGACCAGACCATCCTGCGCATGGGGAAACCTCTATATTGAAGAATGAAGCCTTGGGGAATACACGGAATTCGCAGGCGATGACGTCGCGCTTTCCGCGGGGGAAGTTTCAAGCATAGCGGAAAAAGTGACTTCCGCGCAAAAGTCAAGCCAGACTGATGGCGGTTCCTGGGCGCCGCGCTCGTCCATTTACATCACGTAAACAGTGGCGCTTGGGCAACCGTCTAGGCGGCCCAAAGCCAGCGGTAAGCCGCGGCGCGCTAGGATGGCAACCGGCGGACCACCGGTCGGCGGCCGCCAGCGTCGTTTCCTGCTGTATGGACAGGCCCATGAACCTCGCCCCGCTCTCTCCCGTTCCCGAAACCGGCAGCACGTTTGCCGAGCGCATCAAGCTGCTGATCCAGCGCGTAGGCAGCGCGACCGAGATCGCCCGCATGTGCGGCTTCTCGGAGGGCGTGGTGCGCAGCTGGCGCGATGGCAATACCGACCCATCCCGCGCGCGCTGCGTGACGCTGGCCCGCACCCTCGGCATCTCGCTGGTATGGCTGGTTGCGGGCGAGGGGGCGATCATGCCGGAGATGGACCAGGGCGGGTTCGACGAGCCCTTCACCGCCGACACCACCCATCGGCCGCGGCCGCGGCACAACGGCATGGCCGCGCAGATGCTGGAGGTCCATAGCGTCGGGGTCGACACGCAGCGGCTGAACGCCGCGATGCGCATCCTGCAATCGGAATTGGACCTGGCCGGCCAGCCGCTTGCGCTGGCCGACAACACCGACCTGTTGGCCAGCCTTTACGAAGCGCTGGGGCCGGGCGGCACGCGCGTGGATACCGATGCGATGCTGGTGTTCAACCGGCAGCTGTCCGAACGGATCCGCCGCGCGAGCGCCTAGCCAGGCCTACAGACGCGCGATATCGGCCACCGCGGCGAACTGCGCCTTGAGGCTCGCCAGCAGCGCCAGCCGGTTGGCACGCACCCGCGCATCTTCGGCATTGACCAGCACGCTGTCGAAGAACGCGTCCACCGGCGCCTGCAATTGCGCCAGGCGCGCCAGCACCGCGGTGTAGTCGCCGGCTGCACGCGGCGCGGCGGTATCGGCACGCGCGGCGTCTAGCGCCGTGGCCAGCTCGTGCTCGGCCGGCAATTCGAAACAGGCCGGGTCGACCGCACCACCCGGCGCCGCACCGGTTTCTTCTTCGGCCTTGCGCAGGATGTTGGCCACCCGCTTGTTGGCCGCCGCCAGGCTGGTCGCCTCCGGCCGGCGCCCGAATTCGGCCACGGCACGCAGGCGACGGTCGAAGTCGGGCAGCGTGGCCGGCGCCACCGTCTGCACCGCTTCGAACTGTTCGGCCGTGAAGCCCAATTCGGCGTAGTAGCCGCGCAGGCGGTCGAATACGAAATCGACCAGTTCGCCGAGCAGCGCCGCACGGCGCGCACCTGCGTCGAACACGGGCGGCTTGCCGTCCTTGCCCGGCTTCAGTCCGGCGGCCAGCGCGGCTTCCGGCAGCAGTTCCAGCGCTTCGGCAAAGCTGGCGCGCAGATCCAGTTCCAGGCCGGCTTCGACCAGCGTGCGGGCCAGGCCCAGCGCGGCGCGGCGCAGCGCGAACGGATCCTTGTTGCCGCTGGGCTTCATGCCGACGGCGAAGATGCCGGCCAGCGTATCCAGCCGTTCGGCCACCGCCAGTACCCGGCCGACCGGATCTGCGGCGATGGCATCGCCGGCGAAGCGCGGCTGGTAGTAGCTGTCCAGCGCTTGCGCCACGGCCTCGCCTTCATCCTGGCGCTGCGCGTAGTAGCGGCCCATGACGCCTTGCAGTTCGGGAAACTCGCCGACCATGCGGGTGAGCAGATCGCATTTGCTCAGGGAGGCCGCACGGGTGGCGGCACCGGCGTCGACACCGACGCGTGCGGCCATCACGCGCGCCAGTTCGGCCACGCGCACGCTCTTGTCCCACAGGCTACCCAGCGCCTGCTGGTAGGTGACGTTCTTCAGCGGCTCCTGGTAGTCGACCAGCGGCGCCTTGAGATCCTCATCCCAGAAGAACTTGGCATCCGCGAAGCGCGGGCGGATCACCCGCTCGTAGCCCTTGCGGATCTCGGACGGATCCTTCGATTCGATATTCGCCACACCGATGAAATGCTCGGTAAGCACGCCTGCGGCATCGAACACCGGCACGAACTTCTGGTTGGTCTCCATGGTGGTGACCAGCGCTTCCGGCGGCACGGCCAGGAACTCGCGCTCGAAGGTGCAGGCGATGGCGGCCGGCCACTCGGTGAGGTTGGCGATCTCGTCTAGCAGGGCGCTGTCCAGGCGCGGCACGCCACCGGTCTGCTGGGCGGCGCGCTGGACCTCGGCATGAATGCGCTCGCGCCGCTCGAGCGGATCGGCGAGCACCCTGGCGGCGCGCAACGCGTCGAGCCAGCCGTCGGCGTCGGTCACATGCACCGGGTTGGGGTGCATGAAGCGGTGGCCGCGCGACTTGCGGCCGCTCTTCAGGCCGAGGAGCTCGCCATCGATGATGTCCGCGCCGTGCAGCATGACCAGCCAGTGCACCGGGCGCACGAAGGTGTAGTCGTGGTCGGACCAGTGCATCGGGCGCGGGATGGGCAGGCTCTTGAGCGCTTCCTCGACGATCTCCGGCAGCAGCGCGGCCAGCGGCTGGCCAGGCTTGACCGCGCGGAACACGAACCAGGCGCCCTTGTCCGTCTCGAGCTTTTCCAGTTGCGCGACGTCCACGCCGCAGGACTGCGCAAAGCCGAGCAGGGCCTTGGACGGCTGCCCCTGCGCGTCGATCGCCGCATTCACCGCCGGGCCGCGCCGCTCCACGTGCTGCTCCGGCTGCGTGGCCGCCACCGCCGGCACGTGCACGGCCAGCCGGCGCGGCGTGCAGTACGCGCGCGCCTCGTCCAGCGCGCCCTCGACGCCACGCTTGCCCAGCCCCTGGACGATGCCGTCCAGGAACGCCTGCGACAGTTCGTCGAGCGCCTTGGGCGGCAGTTCCTCGGTACCCAGTTCGATCAGCAACGACTTGGCGGCGCTCATGCGGCCTGCTCCTTCGAAACGTTCCTCAGGCCCGGGAAACCGAGCTTCTCGCGCTGCGCCACGTAGGCCTCGGCCACGCTGCGCGAGAGCGTGCGCACGCGCAGGATGTAGCGCTGGCGCTCGGTCACGCTGATCGCACGGCGCGCATCGAGCAGGTTGAACGTGTGGCTGGCCTTCATCACCTGCTCGTAGGCCGGCAACGGCAGGCCAGCGGCGACCAGCTGGTTGGCGGTGGCTTCGCACACGTCGAACCAGCGCAGCAGTTCGGCCACGTTGGCGTGCTCGAAGTTGTAGGTGCTCTGCTCGACCTCGTTCTGGTGGAACACGTCGCCGTAGGTGACGACTCCACGTGGACCGTCGGTCCAGATCAAGTCATAGACGTTATCTACATTTTGCAGATACATCGCCAGGCGCTCGAGGCCGTAGGTGATCTCGCCGGTCACCGGGCGGCACTCCAGGCCGCCGGCCTGCTGGAAGTAGGTGAACTGGGTCACCTCCATGCCGTTGAGCCACACCTCCCAGCCCAGGCCCCAGGCGCCGAGCGTGGGCGATTCCCAGTTGTCCTCGACGAAGCGGAGGTCGTGCACCAGCGGGTCAAGCCCCAGCTCCTTCAACGAGCCGATGTAGAGCTCGAGGATGTTGTCCGGATTGGGCTTCATCACTACCTGGTACTGGTAGTAGTGCTGCAGGCGGTTCGGATTCTCGCCGTAGCGGCCGTCGGTGGGGCGGCGCGAGGGCTGCACGTAGGCCGCCGCCCAGGGCTCAGGCCCCAGCGCGCGCAGGAAGGTCGCGGGGTGGAAGGTGCCCGCGCCGACCTCGGTGTCCAGCGGCTGCAGCAGCACGCAGCCCTGCGCGCCCCAGTAGCGGTTGAGGGTCTGGATCACGTCCTGGAAAGTGCGCGCTGGCATGGCGATTGGCCCAACAACAAAGCGCGTTAGTATAGCCAAAGCCCGCGCCCGCACTGGCCCGGCGCCGCTCGAACGCATCACGGGGGAGGCCCGTCTTCGATGGCCGCATCACCGCAAATCGCATCCCTGCTGGGCCGCCGCGGCCGACTGGGGCTGGACGACGTGCTGGCCGCGCTGGTGGTCGACGGCTACGTCGCCGCCGAGGACGCCAAGAACGTGCGCATGGGCTCCCGTGCCGGCCGCGCCACCGTCGAACTGCACCCGCTGGTGCTGATCGCCAACGCCAAGCTGCCGAACCAGCGTGAGCCGGGGCGCCCGCTGAGCCTG
This sequence comes from Frateuria sp. YIM B11624, assembly GCF_049727805.1. NCBI lineage: Bacteria > Pseudomonadati > Pseudomonadota > Gammaproteobacteria > Lysobacterales > Rhodanobacteraceae > Frateuria > Frateuria sp. YIM B11624. The sequence continues at coordinate 3,710 of NZ_JBCNYA010000041.1, read as the reverse complement.
GAGGGCCTGACCGAGTGGCTCGCCGGCCAGGCGGCGCTGCCCTACCTCAAGATCGACCCGATGAAGATCAACGTGGCGGCGGTGACCCAGGTGGTCAGCCATGCCTATGCCACGCGCCACCGCATCCTGCCGGTGGCCGCCACGCCGGGCGAGGTGACCTTCGCCACCTGCGAGCCGTTCGACGCGGCCTGGGCAGGCGACCTGGCGCAGATGCTGCGCCGGGACGTGCGACGCGTGGTCGCCAGTCCGCTGGACATCAACCGCTACCTGGCCGAGTTCTATGGCGTGCAGCGCTCGATCCAGCTCGCGCAGGATGCCAAGGGCGCCGGTTACGACACGTCGGCCGCCATCCTCAACTTCGAGCAACTGGTGGAGCTGGGCAAGACCGGCGAGGTCGGTGCGGACGACCGCCACGTCGTGCACATCGTCGACTGGTTGCTGCAGTACGCCTTCGAGCAGCGCGCCTCGGACATTCATCTCGAACCGCGCCGCGACGCCGGCCAGATGCGCTTCCGCATCGACGGCGTGATGCACAAGGTGTTCGAGTTGCCGCCGCCGGTGATGACCGCGGTCACGGCGCGCATCAAGATCCTCGCGCGCATGGACGTGGCGGAAAAGCGCCGTCCGCAGGACGGCCGCATCAAGACCCGCTCCGCCGCCGGCCGCGAGGTCGAACTGCGCATCTCGACGATGCCCACGGCCTTCGGCGAGAAGGTGGTGATGCGCATCTTCGATCCCGACATCGTGGCCAAGGACTTCTCGCAGCTGGGCTTCTCCCCGGAGGAAGGCGCCATCTGGCGTTCGCTGGTGGAGCGCCCGCACGGCATCGTGCTGGTGACCGGCCCGACCGGCTCGGGCAAGACCACCACGCTGTACTCCACGCTCAAGCACCTGGCGCGGCCGGAGCTCAACGTCTGCACGGTGGAAGACCCGATCGAAATGGTCAGCCCCGAGCTCAACCAGATGCAGGTGCAGGCTTCGATCGACCTGGACTTCGCCGCCGGCGTACGCACGCTGCTGCGCCAGGACCCGGACATCATCATGATCGGCGAGATCCGCGACCTGGAAACCGCACAGATGGCGGTGCAGGCCTCCCTGACCGGACACCTGGTGCTCTCCACCCTGCACACCAACGACGCGCCCAGCGCGGTGACGCGACTGCTCGACCTGGGCGTGCCGCACTACCTGATCCAGTCCACGTTGACCGGCGTAGTGGCACAGCGCCTGGTGCGCACCTTGTGCCCCCACTGCAAGCGCGAGGCACAGCAGGACCCGCACACATGGACCGCGCTCACCCACGGCTGGTCGCTGCCCGTGCCGGAGAAGGTGTTCGAGCCCGTCGGCTGCCTCGAATGCCGCAATACGGGCTTCATGGGCCGTACCGGTGTGTACGAGATGCTCAAGTTGAGCCCCCGCCTGCGCGGGTTGGTCTCCGCTCAGCTCGACCTGGCCAGGCTGGGTGAGGCTGCGCTGGCCGAGGGCATGCAGCCATTGCGCATTTCGGCCGCAGCGCAGGTGGCCAAGGGCTTGACCACGGTGCCGGAAGTGCTCACCGTATTGCCGCCCATCGAACACGCAAGCCAGACCTAGGCTTTGGCCATCCAGACGTCCGCATGAAGCCCATCCTCATCATCCGTACCGGCCGCGCGCCGGACCCCATCCGTGCGCGCCACGGCGACTTCCCTCACTGGTTCCGCTTGTCCGCCGCGTTGTCACCGGTGCGGGTACGGATCGTCGACGTGGCCGCGGGCGAAAACCTGCCTGCACCGAAAGAGGTCGCCGGCGCGCTGATCACCGGTTCGGCCGCGATGGTGACCGAACGTGCCGCCTGGAGCGAACGCACCGCCGGATGGATTCGCGATGCGATGGACGCGCAGCTACCGCTGTTCGGTGTCTGCTATGGCCACCAGTTGATGGCGCACGCGCTGGGTGGCCGCGTCGACTACCTGCCCGGCGGCCGCGAGATCGGCACCTTGCCGATCGAACTCACGGCAGCGGCGGCCGGCGATTCGCTCACCGCCCGGCTGCCCGTCCGCTTCCGCGCGCACACCACGCACGAACAGAGCGTGCTGGAGCCGCCGTCCGGCGCGACGGTGCTCGCCCGCTCGGCGCGCGATCCGCACCACCTCCTCCGCTACGGCCCGCACGCCCTGAGCGTGCAGTTCCATCCGGAGTTCAATGCGGACGTGATGCGCGCATACATCCAGCGCAAGCGCGAGGCGATGCGACGCGAGGGCAGTGACCCGCAGCAGGTTTATCGCGAAGTGGCGGCCACGCCGATCGCTCGCCGGATCATGCGTGCCTTTGGTTTGCGCCATGGACTGAGCGCCGCCTGAGCCCGGTCGGCGCACCCGTCAGCGCGGTTTCGGCGGCATCGGGAAGGGCGTCACCTTCTGGCCGTCGTTGGCGTCACGGATGACCAGCGAACCTTTGCGCTCGACCTCCTCGATACGGACGATGGACTGCATCGGGAGATGCAGTACACGGGTATCGGCAAATTCCTCGCGCAGGCGCTCCTCGGTGGGATCGACCAGCAGTCCCGAGCCGGCCGGCTCGAACACCAGCTCGCCGACTTCGGTAAACCCCCACAACGGGCTCGTGTCCACGTGCCTTGCGTAGAGCTCGTAACACTTGCCCAGGTGGAGAAAGGTCACCTTGTAGAGTTTTCTGGCACGCATGGCGCTTGAGTCTAACCGCGCAGGCGGCGCGCGATCGCTTCGCGCGAGAACAGCGCGAACGTCATGCCGAACAGGAAGCCGGCAATGTGCGTCCACCACACCACGGCACCATAGCTCGGTCCGGCGTAGCTGAAGAGCAGCTGCAGCAATACCCAGATGCCGATCAACAGGTAGGCCGGTACGCGCACGAACTCGAGGAACAGGCCCAACGGCAGCACCAGCCCCAGTCGCGCCCGCGGGAACAACGCCGCATACGCACCCAGCACGGCTGACACCGCGCCGCTGCAACCGATGATCGGCAGGCGCACGCTGGCCAGCGTCAATGCACCGACCAGGTTGGCGACGATCCCGCCGGCCACGAACAGCGACAGGAATCGGGCCGAACCCAGCGTACGTTCCGCCGGCAGGCCGAAGATCACCAGGAACAACAGGTTGCTGAGCAGGTGGATCCAGGCCACATGGATGAACAACGCCGTGAACAGGCGCAGCAACGCCGGATCCGCCAGCTGGCGCCATACGGCGTCATGGGTGTCGAAGATATTGGCGGGGATCGTGCCCCACTCGAGCAGGAAAGAGATCCGCTGCGGTGGCGGCATCAAGGCCAGGGCCACGAAGCTGGCCACGCATACCAGTACCAGCAGCAGCGTCGCCCACTGCGTGGTGGAGCGCCGGCGGGTTTCCACATGGACGAACAAGGCTGCGTCTCCCTCGGCGCGGCGTCGTGTCCCTTGCATCATAGAGGGACGGAGGCTCGGTGTTCGGACCGGGACCCTAACTCGAACCATGCGTGCGGCGTTTCTCTCGGAACACGCCCGCAAGGCAGCACTTCGATCGCCTGCGCGCTCGCGCCCGCAGCAGTGGGACCGGGGGACGGCCGTGCCGGCGTGCGCCAAAAGAAAAACCCTCACCGTTTCGGGTGAGGGTTTTCCAGGATAAAGCCCCTGGCGGTGACCTACTCTTGCATGGACAAGCCACACTACCATCGGCGCGGCTGCGTTTCACTTCCGAGTTCGGGATGGGATCGGGTGGGAC
>NZ_JBCNYA010000040.1:0-32459 GCF_049727805.1 Frateuria sp. YIM B11624 | reverse complement strand
CCTCTAACACCATCGGGGGGTGCGTGGGGTGGGCTTCAGCCCACCGCTTTCTTCCGCTTCGGAGCCGGTGGGCTGAAGCCCACCCTACGCCTGCGGCCCGCCATCACCGCGGCGATGCGCAGCGCGGGCCGGAGCCCGCGCCGCGCCGGGTACGTCAGTCGCCGGCGCCGTCGTTGGCGAAGGCGCCGGGCGCGGAGCCGAAGTCGCCGTCGGCCTGCGCGGCCATGTACGAGAACGCCGCGTACACCGCCACGTTCTGCGCCAGGTCCTTCGGATCGATCTTGTCCAGCGTGTCGGCGGCGGTGTGGTGCCAGTCGAAGTAGTCGGTGCCGTCCTGGGTCAGCGACAGCGCGGCCATGCCCTTGGCGTGCATCTGCGACAGATCCGAGCCGCCGCCGCCGGGACGCTTGGCGTCGTAGGCCACGCCGATCGGCGAGAGCACCTTGGCGATCTGCTCGATGGCGCCGCGCGCCTCGGGCTTGACGCTCGCGGTCATGCGCCAGACCTGGCCCGAGCCGAAGTCCGACTCGGTGCCGAGCTGGAACCTGGCCACCTCGCCGGCATGCTTCTCGGCATAGGCGCGGCCGCCCCACAGGCCCATCTCCTCGTTGGCGAAGGCGATCACGCGGATGGTGCGGTCCGGCCGCTGCGGCAGGTCGCGGATCAGCTTGCCGGCGGCCATGGCGATCGCCACGCCGGCGCCATCGTCGATCGCGCCGGTGCCCGGATCCCACGAGTCGAGATGGCCGCCGATGGCGACGACCTGATCGGGATACTTCGCGCCGGTAACTTCGCCGATCACGTTGGCGCCGGTGTATTCGCCTTCGATGCCGCAGTCGAGGTCAAGCCGGACCGTCACCGGCTTGCCGTAGCCGAGCACGCGCTCGAGCTGGTCGGCGTCCGGATTGGACACGGCCGCGGCAGGGATCGTCTTGGTCGGGTCGCGGAAGCCGGTGACACCGGTGTTCGGCGTGCGGCTGTGCGGGTCGGTGCCGACGGTGCGCAGCAGGTAGCCGACGGCGCCCTTGGCCTGTGCGACCACCGGGCCCTGCACGCGGATCGGCGAACCGGTGCCGTAGTCGTGGCCGTCCTTGTAGCGGTGCATGCGGAAGTCGACGAACACGATCTTGCCCTTGACCGTGGCCGGATCGGCCGCCTTGAGCGCGTCGAGGCTGTCGAACCTGACGACCTGCGCGGTGAGGCCGCCCTTGGGCGTGCCCGGCGAATAGCCCAGCGCGGTCAGCACCATCGGCTGCGGGAACGGCGAGACGATCGCGCCGTGCTCGCTGCGGCGTACCCACTTCGGATAGGTGACCGGCTCGGTGTAGACCTTGTCGAAGCCCAGCGCCTTGAACTTGGCCACCGCCCAGTCCACGCCGCGCTTGTCGGCCGGGCTGCCGGCCAGGCGCGGGCCGACCTCGGTGGTGAGCGAGGTGACGATGCGGTAGCCGGTGTCGTCGTGCATCGCCTTGTCGCGCAGCTGTTCGGCCGTCTTTACGGCTGCCGCGGGAATGGTGGTGTCGGCGGCGCAGGCGACGCCGCTGGCCAGCAGCAGGCTGGCGGCGAGCAGGGTGAGGGAGGGACGGCGCATCGGGGAACTCCGCTGGGGATGAACGCCCGATTATTGGGGCCGCGGCAGGTAAGGGCGTAGGCCAGAAGTCACGCCATCTTGGCAGGGGCGCCCCATCCGCCTGTCGGCACCTTCCCCCGCATTCGCGGGGGGAGGCTCGGGGACGAGGCACTGCGGTTTGATCCTTCCCCCGTTTCACGGGGGAAGGTGCCCGAAGGGCGGACGGGGGCGGCCTAACGACGGCCCCGCACGGCGACCTGCTCCTGGAGCGGCGGCGTTACGCCCTGTTCTTCAGCAGGTCGCGGATCTCGGTCAGCAGCACCACTTCCGGCGGCTGCACGGCCGGCGCTTCCTCCGGCTTGGGCGCCAGGCGGTTGATCGTCTTGACCAGCAGGAAGATCACGAAGGCGATGATCAGGAAGGTGATCAAGGTGTTGATGAAGGCGCCGTACTGGATGGCCACCTCCGCCGTCTTGGTCGCCGGGTCGGCCGGCTTGAGCACCCATTTGAGCCGCGAGAAATCCACGCCGCCCGTGACCAGGCCGATCGGCGGCATGATCACCTGGTCGACCAGCGAACTGACGATCTTGCCGAACGCGCCGCCGATGACCACGCCGACGGCGAGGTCGATCACGTTGCCGCGCATCGCGAACTTCTTGAACTCCTGCAACATGCCCATGCCAGGTCCTCCTCCAGTTGCGGTGAGAAAAACGTCGCGCTGCCGCTTCAGGCCACGCGGCCTTCCAGCAAGGCGATGCCTTCGAGCTCGGCGCGGAAGCGGTCGCCGCGCTGCAGGGCCGCCACGCCGGCCGGGGTGCCGGTGAAGATCAGGTCGCCCGCCTTCAGTTCGAACAGTTTCGAAAGCGCGACGATGATCGCCGGCACGTCGTGCACCATGGCATCCAGCGTGGACTGCTGGCGCAACACGTCGTTGACTTCCAGGCTGAGCTGCGTCCGCGGGCCGGGTCGGCCTTGCTCGACCGGACGCAGCGCCGATACCGGCGCGGAATGGTCGAAGGCCTTGGCCACGTCCCAGGGATGGCCCTTGGCCTTGGCCTGCGCCTGCAGGTCGCGGCGCGTGAGGTCAAGTCCCACGCCATAGCCGAAGATCAGCGCATCGGCCAGCTCCGGCGCGATGTCGCGTCCGCCGCCGGCCAGCGCCACCACCATCTCCACCTCGTGGTGCAGCTCGGCGGTGGCGGTAGGGTAGGGCACGTCGGCGCCGTCGCTGACCACCGCGTCGGCCGGCTTGCAGAAGAACATCGGCTGCTCGTGGTCGACCGTCGCGCCCATCTCGCGCGCGTGGTCGGCGTAGTTGCGGCCGATGCAGAAGATGCGCCGTACCGGGAAGCGCAATTCGCTGTCCTGGATCGGCAGGCTGGGGACGGCTGGCGCGGCGATGGCGTAGGGCATGGCCGGAAGCGTATCAGAGCGGGTCGTCGCCGGGCCGCCAAGGCGTGCGCCGGCGAAAGACAAAAAAAGGCCGCCGGGGAGCGGCGGCCGATCTGGGGAGTCTCGCATCTCGCGGCGGGGGAGGGTCGCCCGGAAACGATGTTGTTATGGGTAAGAGGCGCGGTCCGCTCAGAAGTCGTAACGGGCGCCGATCCGGACGGTGCGCGGTGCGGTGTAGCCGTAGTACGGCGCCACGCCCAGGGCGCGGCCGTAGCTCGGCTCGTAGCCGCCCAGGCCGCCGTAGAACGGGTAGGTCTGGGTCTTCACCTGCTGGTTGAGCGCGTTGAACACGTCCACGTCGAACGCGAGCTTCTTGCCCGCCCATGCCGGGCGGTATTCGAGGCTGAGCGAGAGGTCGTGGATGAACGGGTTGCGCCCGGCCGCACCCGGCGGCGAGGGAACACCGTCGCACATGTGGTAGGAGTCGCCGTAGCCGGCCGGATCCTGCGGGTTGTTGATGTCGGTGCCGTAGTAGCCCAGGCACGAGCGCGGCGCGCCCGACTGCAGCAGCAGGTTGGCCGACACCATCCACTCGGGCGTGAACTGGTAGGAGCCGTACATCTTCAGCGCGTGGGTGTGGTCGTTGCCCTGGTCGCCGTTGGCGTAGGCCATCAGCGGACCGAAGTCCCAGTCCTCCGTCGCCGACACGTCGGCCTGGCCGATGTCGGAACGGACCTGGCCCTCGGTGTTGCCGTAGCTGCGCGAGTAGACGTAGTCGATCTTGCCGTACCACTTGCCGTCGAACGGATGCTCCAGGTAGAGCTCCAGCGAGTAGTAGTTGCGCTTGAGCGGCGGGAAGCCGAAGTCGGCCGGCGACATCGGGATGGTGACGTAGCCGCCGTTGGTCGAGGCCACCACGATGTCCGCCGTGCGGTTCGGGTTGATCAGGTAGCTACCCTGCAGGTTCGGCTGGATGGTGGCCGGGTCGATGCCCATCGACACCGCCTTGGCCAGGATCGCGTCCTTGTCGCCGGTGTCGTCGATCGCCGTACGCAGCTTGCTCACCTGCGCCTTGGCGCCGTACACCCAGTCGTCGTTGAACTTCTTGTCGAAGCCGACCAGGTAGGTGTCCTGGTACTCCGAGCCGATGTTGGACGCGGCGGCGGTCTTGGGATCGCGCGGCTGGCCGTACTCGTTGTTGGCCGAGATCGGGCCGCCGGTGGCGGTCTTGATCGGGGTCAGGTTCTGCGGCACGCCGTTGGCATCGATGCCCGAGTAGGTGAAGTACTCGTTGGTGAACACCGAGGAGCCGGCCGAACGCTGCGCCACGCTGGCCGGCAGCGCCAGGTAGTAGCGGCCGGCATTGCCGTAGACCTTGAAGCTCGAATCGCCGTCGACGTCCCAGGCGAAGCCCAGGCGCGGCGCCAACTGCGGCTTGGTCAGGCGGATGTAGGGCACGCCGTCGCCGTTGTAGTTGGTGAAGCTGTCGTTGCGCAGGCCGATGTTGAGCAGCAGCCGGTCGTTGACCTGCCAGGCGTCCTGCAGGTACTCGCCCTTCTGTGCGACGCGCACCGACGCCTCGGCGTACTGGATGTACTTGGTCACGTAGTAGCCGTCGGCGCCGTTGGGATAGTTGCCGGGGGCGTCGACGAAGCTGGAACTGCCCGGCGCGCCGGCGATCGGCGTGTTCGGGTCATGGTTGCCGTAGTCCCAGGCGTAGCCGATCAGGCCCTTGACCGTGGTGCCGTCGTTCTCGTCCCACACGTTCTGGTTGTCGATGCCGCCGGTGATGGTGTGGTCGCCCAGGTGCCAGCTCAGGTCGACGCGGAAGTTCTCGTTGAGCGTCTTGTGCGCCGGGTCGTCGATGTTCAGCAGCGTCTGGCTGTTGAGGATCGGCGTGCCGCCGGTGTAGGCGGGGTTTTGCTTGTCCGTATCGAGCAGGTACGGCGTGGTCGGATCGATGTCGGGGTTCTGGCTGAAGTAGGTGCCGTTCATCTTGCCGAACAGCGCCGTCAGCGTGAGGTCGTCGGTGATGTAGCTGGTGAACTTGCCGACGTAGAGGCGATGGGTCGTCTTGTAGTGCGTACCCTGGGTGACGAAATCGGTGCTCTGGTAGGTGTCGGGGTCGTAGTCGTAGACGTTCGAATCCTGCGAGTCGGTGTTGGAGGCCGCGGTGAGTTCGAGGATGTTGTTCTCGTTGATGTTCCAGTCGAGCTTGGTGTACCACTTCGGGTCGGAGAAGTCGGTATAGGTCGTCTGCCCGGTGGTCACCGGCCCGATCGTCTTGCGGTCGGTCTTCTGCGCTTCGGCCGAGGCGAACAGGAACAGCTTGTCCTTGATCAGCGGGCCGCCGACGTAGGCGTCGTAGGTGGTCTGCCACTGGCCGCTGTCGCCGGGATGGCGGTAGAGCTTGTTGTCGTTGAAGCTGGTGTAGTACGAATCCGCGCCGTCGGCCCCGAGCGCCTTGGGCGACCACAGCACCTGGCCGCCGAAGTGCCATTCGTTGGTGCCGCGCTTGCCCACCTGGCTGAGCACGCCGCCGTCGGAGCGACCGTACGCCGCGCCATAGCCGGCGGTGAGCACTTCTTCCTGGTCCAGCGAGCCGTACGGCAGCGTGACGCCGCCGAAGCCGCTGACCGGATCGGTCGTGTTGAAACCGTTGATGTAGTAGGCGTTCTCGGTCACCGAGGAACCGCCGATCGAGATGTAGTTGCCGCCGAACAGCGAGCTTCCCGCCGCTACGCTCGGCGCGAGCTGGGCGATCGCCTCGGCGGAGCGAGCAAGCGGCAGCCGGTCGAGCTGTTCGGAGGTGATCACCGTATGCGCCACGGTGTTGGTCACATCGATCGCCGGCAGGGCGCTGGCGACGACCTGCACGGCGGACAGGTTCTGCGCATCGGTGGCCTGGTCGAACGACACTTCGGTACCAGCGCCCACGCGCAGGCTGACGTTGTCGCGCGTGTTGACGGTCTGGCCATCGCGCATGACGGTGACCGTGTAGGTGCCCAGCGGAAGCTGGTTGACCACGTAGTGGCCGGAAGTGTCGACGGCGACCTCGCGGCTCACGCCCGACGTGCTCCTGACCACGACGGATTCTCCACTGGCGGCTTGCACGGAGCCGAAGATGCTGCCGGTGGTGGCCTGGCCGTGGGCGATCCCGGTGAACCCCAGGCCTGCGGCGAGCGCAAGGGCCAGCGCATTGCGGTGGGATCCGGCGAGGGATCGGACGAAACGCATACTCATCAGTGAATCTCCCCAAGAATTTTTGGTGGTGGATGCGGAGGCAGGGCGGTTTGCCGGAACGTGCGGGGGCCTCCGCGAGCGGGAGCGTGGTGGGCGTACATCCCGCATCCGGGCGGCCCCACGCTTCCTTCACGGATCGTCGATGCGTGTCAGAAAACCGTAAATAACCAGCTTCGTTCCGCGCGCAGTGACCACCTGTCGCCCTCGCGATGAGCCGGCGGCATGCCGCGGGGCCTATGCCACAAGTTGGGGAGCGGGCCGGTGCACCGTTTCGGATACGTGGGCGTTATCCCGGTTTTCGGTCCGGACGGATCCGCCATGCTGCTTACGCTCGAAGGCGATGGCCCGCTCTACATGCAGGTCTATGCGGGACTCCTGAAAGCCATCGCCGACGGACGCCTTCCGCTCGGCAAGCGCCTGCCCGGCACGCGAACGCTGGCCCATGACCTGGGTGTGTCGCGCACCGTCATATTGCAGGCCTACGCGCAGCTCGACAGCGAAGGCATCACCGCCAGCCGCGCGGGATACGGCACGTATGTGGCGGTCTCGCCGCCCAGCGCGCCGGCGCCGGTGCGCGAAACCAGGATGGCGGCCGGGAACCTGCCCGATCCCGCGCCGAGCCGCCGTGCGCAACTGGCACTCGGCGCGTTGCCGCCGCCCGACGCCACGCCGGCGGCACCATCCTCGGGCAGTGCCCTCAACCTCGCGGACGCCGCGACGATCCAGGACGAGCGCGGCCGCCTGCAATGGCGCCGCGCGCTGGCGGAGACGCTGAGTACGCGCGCCGTCGAGCGGCCGGACGTCGCCGGACTGCCCAGCCTGCGGCGTGCGCTGGCGGATTACCTGCGCGACGAACGCGGCGTGGTCGTGGATGCGGAGGACCTGCTCATCGTCAGCGGCATCCAGCAGGCGCGCGACATCACCGCGCGCGTGCTGGTGGAGGCCGGGGACCTCGTCGGCATCGAGGACCCCTGTTACCGGGGCATCCGGGCGACCTTCCAGGCGATGGATGCGCGGTTGGTCCCGTGCGGCGTGGGCCACGGCGGCTTCGATATCGCCCGCCATGCGGACGCGTTGCAGGGCGCGCGCATCGTCTACGTGATGCCCTCGCACCAGTTCCCGACCAGCGAGGTCATGGACGAGGCGCGCCGGCTGGCGCTGCTGGCCTGGGCCGCGCGCACGGGCGCCTACCTAATCGAGGACGATTTCGAATCCGAGCACCGGCTGGGTGCGCGCACGGTGCCGACGCTGCATACGCTGCAGCCGGGCGGGCGCGTGATCTACGTCGGCAGTTTCGCGCGCGAGTACTTCCCCTTCATGCGGCTGGCCTACGTCGCCGTGCCGGCCGGCTTGCGACCCTATTTCCACGCCGTCAAATGGCTTGCCGACCGCGGCAGCGCCGCATCGAGCCAGCGCGTGCTCGCCCGCTACATGGCCAGCGGGGACTTCGTGCGCAACCTGCGCCGCCTGGCCGGTGTCCTGGCCGGCCGGCGGCAGCGCCTGCTCGATGCCGTCGCGCAGCGGCTGGACGGCCACGCCCACGTGCAGGGCTTCGGGGGTGGCGGCAACGCGTTGCTGCACGTCCCGGGCGTACCCGCGTCGGCGACGGCGGCGTTCCTGGGCTGTGCCCTGGCCGACGGGTTGCGGCTGCAATCGGCCGGCGTGTACTACGCCAGGCAGCCTGGCCATCTCACGCTGCTGCTCCGCTACCTCGATCTGCCCGAACCGGCGATCGAGCAGGCCATCACGCGCCTGGCCCGCACCGTCCACCGCTTCTCCAGGCCAGATGGCGCGACCGCGCGCTGCGGCTGACAGGCGACTTCGCGCTGGATCCTCCGCAAGCCTGGCGGTCGGCTTGCCGCGCCGTGGAATACTGTGCCGGGGTCGCATCATGGGAGCGGCCGGCGGGCACGAATGACAGCTGTCATTCGCGATGGTTGATGGGGCAGGCTATCGCGAGCGATCGGCTTGCCGCATTGTTCGCCTCTGCAAAATGGACGGCGTGTGGGGTCGGCGTGGACAACGGTGAACTGCTCAGGCAGCTGAAGATCGAGCGCGGCCAGCGCGAGGCGGTGCACAGTGCGCCGCTGCGCTGGCCTTGGATCGTCGGTGCGGTGGTGCTGGTGCTGTTGGCGCTGGGCATCGGCGGCTGGTGGATGCTGGCGCACCGCGCGGTCGCGGTGCAGACCGCCACGGCGGCGGCGCCCAGCAGTGGCGATGGCGCCGGCGCGGTGCTGCAGGCCACCGGCTATGTGACGGCGCGGCGGCAGGCGACCGTGTCCGCGCAGATCACCGGCACGCTCACCGACGTGCTGATCGAGGAAGGCGACCACGTCAAGAAAGGTCAGGTGCTCGCGCGGCTGGAGGACAGCGCCTACCGCGCCAACCTGGACGCCGCCCAGGCCAACGCGCGCGCGGCCCAGGCGCAGGTCGGCCAGTTGCAGGCTCAGCTCGCGCAGGCCCGCCACGACGCCACCCGGCAGGAGGCGCTGGTCGGCCGCGGACTGGTCGCCAAACAGGCCGCCGAGCAGGCGCGCACGCAGGTCGACGTGCTGGCCGCGCAACTCGCCGCGCAGCGCAAGCAGGCCGAGTCCGCCAGGGCGCAGGCGCAGGTCGCCCAGGTCAACTTCGACTACACCGTGGTACGCGCGCCGTTCGACGGCGTGGTCACCGACAAGGCCGCGCAGGTCGGCGAGATCATCTCGCCGCTGTCGGCCGGTGGCGGCTTCACCCGCACCGGCGTGGGCACGATCGTGGACATGGATTCGCTCGAGGTCGACGTCGACGTGAACGAGGCCTACATCGGCCGCGTCAAGCCGGACATGCCGGCCCAGGCGGTGCTCGACGCCTATCCGGACTGGACCATTCCCGCCCACGTGATCGCCATCGTGCCGGCAGCCGACCGCGGCAAGGCCACGGTGAAGGTGCGCGTGGCGCTGGAGCAGAAGGATGCGCGCATCGTGCCGGACATGGGCGTGCGCGTGTCGTTCCTGGAAACCAGGCCCAAGGTCGCCACGCAGGCGCCGCATGGGGTGCTGGTGCCGGCAACGGCCATCGCGACGCGCGACGGCCACGAGGTGGTGTTCGTGGTGCACGATGGCCGGGTGCAGCAGCGCCGCGTGCAGGCCCGGCCGATGGGCGAGCAGCGCCTGCTGCCCGAGGGCGTGCAGCCGGGCGATGTGGTGGTGGTTTCGCCGCCGGCCGAACTGCACGATGGCAGCGAAGTGGAAGCCGCCAGCGGAGGCTAGCGCCGGTCAGGCGGCGGCCGCCGCCGGCAGCGTGCGCAGGCAATGGCCCAGCAGCGCCGATGCCGCCTGCAGCTCGGCGACCGACAGCCCGGCATAGCCCAGCAACAGGCCGGGCCGCGGCGGCGGCGAGAAATAGGACGGCGCGATCGGATGCAATCCCAGCCCCTGGGCGAGGGCGTACTCGATCAGCGCGCTGCATTGCGCGTGGTCCATGCCGCGCAGCCACGCCACCAGATGCATGCCGGCGTGCGAATCGTCGATGTCGAGCCGGTCGCCTGCATGCCTGCGCAGCCCTTCGATGAGTGCCGACCGCCTCGCCCTGAGCATCTGCGAGGCGCGCCGCAGATGACGCTCGAACGCCCCGCTTTGCATGAAGCCGGCCAGTGCGGCCTGGTCGATCGACGAGCAACCCATGTCGTCCAGCCATTTGGCCCGCTTGAAGTACCCGCATAGCGCACTGGGCAGAACCATGTAGCCCAGCCGCAGCGAGCCGAGCAGGGCCTTGGAGAAGGTACCGATGTAGATGACCCGGTCGTGCTCATCCATCGCGCGCAGCGCCGGGAGCGGCTGGACGTCGTAGCGGAATTCGCTGTCGTAGTCGTCCTCGACGATCCAGCATGAGCGCTCGCTCGCGTAGCGCAGCAATTCCATCCGCCGGCGCTGTGACATGACGGCGCCGCTGGGAAACTGGTGCGAGGGAGTGACGAAGATCAGACGCGGCACTTGCGCGGGCAACTGTCTGCAGATCAGCCCCTCCTCGTCCACGGGGACGCCCACCAGCCTGGCGCCATGGGCCCGATAGACCTGGTAGGCGCCGAAGTAGCGGGGTTCCTCGAGCGCCACCGGATCGCCTTCGTCCAGCAGCACGCGCGCGGTCAGCGCCAGCGCCTGCTGGGTACCGTTGACGATCAGCACGCGGCTCGCATCCACGCGCACGCCGCGGCGCCGCGCCAGGTAATCGCAAACCGCCTCGCGCAACGCGGGCAGGCCCTGCGGGTCAGGATAGTGCGGATCGGTGTAGCGGGCCGCGTGCGCCAGCTCGCGGCTCCATGCCGTGGTCAGGGCCGGATTGATCAGCGGCGCGCCATACTGCATGTGGTAGCGCACGCCCTCGTACATCGGCCCCGCCGGGCGGGGCATGGCCTCCTGCATGCGCTGCGCGTAGCGCGAAGGTGGCGCCAGCGTGGGAGACGCCGCCGGTGCCTGGGTTCCGGTCAGGACGGGGCCGACGTAACTGCCCGAACCGACCCGACCGGAGATGAATCCCTCGGCGCGCAATTGCTCGTAGGCGGCCATCACGGTGGTGCGCGAGAGCCCCAACTCCATCGATACGACCCGGGTGGACGCAAGGCGGGAGCCCGGCTTGAGGCGCCCATCGAGGATGGCCGTGCGCAGCGCGCGGGCCAGTTGCACGTGCAGCGGGCCTTGCCCGTCGAGCTCCAGATACATCATCTCGTCCCCGAGTGGCCTCGACCGCCTGCGCCAAAGCGGTTCTGGATGCCCTGAATGTCTGGCATGAACATGGGACCGTCAAGAGCGCCCACGGTGGGCATGCATGCGGGCGCAACACGGAGCGAAACCATGAGTGCGTATCTCAACGGACCAGTGCGGCCGCTGCCGGCGCGATGGCCGGTGCTGCTGCTGGCTGCGGTCGTCGTCGGCACACTGGACATGGGCTTGGCCATGACTTTCTGGGGCCTCCACGGTGTGTCGCCCGTCCGCGTGCTGCAGTCGGTGGCCAGCGGCCTGCTGGGGCCCGCCGCGTCGGATGGCGGCCAGGCGTCGGCGCTGCTCGGCTTGCTGCTGCATCTGTCCATCGCCTGCCTGATGGTGCTGGCCTACGACCTGGTCGCGCTGCGCCTGCGCTGGCTGGTGCGCCGGCCGGCGCTGGCAGGGCCGCTCTACGGTGTGGTGCTTTACCTGGTGATGACCTGGGTGGTGGTGCCGCTGTCGGCGGCACCGCACGCCGCGGCTTCGCCGGCATGGACCGTTGCCAGCGTGCTGTCGCATGTCCTGCTCGTGGGCCTGCCGTGCGCGCTGTTCGTGCGGGCCGCGCAGGCGCCGGCCACCGTGGATGCGGGCGTGGCGATGTCCGGCACGCCCTGAACTTCCGGCCTTTCGCCAAATGGCCTTGGCCGGGCCGGCGAAAGTGGCCCTTGCCGCATGGGCAGGGCGACGCATACTCGCGGCCAGATCACGACGGAATGCCGCCCATGCCAGCCATCGCCCCGGTCCTCGGTCATACGCGTCGCCACGGCCCGGCGGTGCCCTGGCTGCTGGTCGGCGGCTACACCGCGGCCGTGCTGGACCTGTCGGTGGCCGCGGCCTACTGGGCGCCGCGTGGCGTGGCGGTCGGCCGCATCCCGCAGGGCATCGCGTCCTGGTTGCTCGGGCCGGCCGCGTTTTCCGGCGGCGTGCTCACGGCGGTGCTCGGGGTACTGCTCTATGGCCAGCTGCTGTGGGGCGTGGCGACGCTGTACGACGCGCTCGCCCGCCGCCACCCGCTGCTGTCGAGGCGGCCGCTCGCGTGTGGCGCCGTGTACGGGATCGCCGCGTACGTAGCCATCTTCCAACTGCTGGTGCCGGCGCTCACGGGGATACGGCCGGTCGTTGCCCCGTTCTGGACGGCGACCTGCCTGCTGGCCTATGCAACCGTGGTCGGCATTCCCTGTGCGCTTTTCTCGCGCGCGGCACGAGCGGCCACGCACCCGGCCTGAACGCAGGGGCACGCGGTGCGCCCGGTCGCGGCGTGCCGCGCACGGTACTGCGACGCCGAATGCGGTCTTGGCCAAAGCGGTCTACGGCCCGGTCGTCCGCATCGTCCGCGGCCGCTCCTGCGGTTCCAGTTGCCTCCTCTAGGAGGCCGCCGCCACGCCGGCATCCATCTCGTCCAGGCACTGGCCGAACAACTGCATGGCCTCCTGCAGCGCCGAGGTCGTCAGCCGGCCGTAGCCGAGCAGCAGGCCTGCGCGCGGCGGTGGCGTGTGCACGTAGTGCGCCATCGGATACAGGCCGAGCCCGCGGCTGCGCGCGTGCGCGACCAGCGCATCGGTGCGGGCATGGTCGTAGCCGTTCAGCCATGCCACCACGTGCATGCCGGCGGGCGTATCGACGATCTCCACGCGCCCGCCGGCATGCCGGCGCAGGCCCTCGATCAGGGCCTTGCGGCGCGCCATGAGTTCCTTGCGGACACGCCGCAGGTGCCGTTCGAACCCGCCGTTTTCCATGAAGTGCGCCAGCGCCGCCTGCTCGATGACGGGGCAGCAGAGATCGCTCAGGTACTTCGCGGTGATGAAGTCCTCGCGCAAGGCCGCGGGCAGCACCATGTAGCCCAGCCGCAGGCTGGTGAACAGCATCTTGGAGAAGCTGCCGACGTAGATCACGCGGTCGCCGCCGTCGAGCGAGCGCAATGCGGCCAGCGGCTGGCCGTCGTAGCGGAACTCGCCGTCGTAGTCGTCCTCCAGGATCCAGCACGAGCGGGCTGCCGCATAGCGGAGCAGCTCCAGCCGGCGCGACAGGGAAAGCACGCTGCAGCCGGGAAACTGGTGCGAAGGAGTGACGCATACCAGTCGGGGCGATCCGGCGGGCAGGGCGCTGCAGACCAGCCCGTCGGCATCCGTGCGCACCAGGCACAGCCGCGCGCCGTGGGCGGCGAACGCCTGGTAGGCGGAGAAGTAGTCCGGATCCTCCATCACCACCGTGTCGCCCTCGTCGAGCAGCACGCGCGCGGTCAGCGAGAACGCCTGCTGGGCGCCGTTGGTGATCAGCACGTCCTCGGGTGAGGCGCGGATGCCGCGCCGGCGCGCCAGGTAGTCGCAGACCTGCTGGCGAAGGCCGTGCAGGCCCTGCGAGCCGTTCTCCTCGAGCGCGGTGTGCGTGGCGGCCCGTGCCAGTTCGCGGCTCCAGTGGTTTACCAGCGTCGGGTTGATCAGCGGATTGGTGGACAGCAGGTTGAAGCGCACGTCGTAGTGTTGCCGCGTCGGCCGGATGTCGCGTTGCATGCGCGCGCGCTGCACGTAGCGCGACGGCGTGCAGAATTCCGCCCGGCGCGGATCCGGCAACGGCGCGACCGGGAGGTCCGCCACGAAGCTCCCCGAGCCCACCCGACCCTCGATGTAGCCCTCGGCGCGCAGCTGTTCGTAGGCGGCCAGCACCGTGGTGCGCGAAAGCTCCAGCTGGAGCGCGAGCTCGCGCGTGGGCGGCAGGCGCGAACCGGCGGCCATGCGGCCCTCGAGGATCGCGGACTTCAGCGCACGGATCAGCTGCGCGTAGCGGGGGCCGTGGCCGTCGAGCTCGAGGAACATGCCAGCGCACTCTCTCCGTTCGGATGGGACGGAAGGACGAAACGATTGCGTACGAGTGTGCGCACAACACGCACGCGCATCAAATCCTGCAATCTCGCCGCCGCGCGCCGCTGCGTGAGGCATCGCAGCCCCGTGTCGGCGACGACGGGGCCGCGGCCGCTATGCGACAGGCGAGATACCCAGAGCCGACCGTCGAAGGAAAGCGGGGGTAGTGCGTCGGCAGGGCCCCGACTCAACCGAAGGTAAAGGAATACACGCGCAGGCCCTCGGCGGGCACGCGCAGGAGCAGCAGGTGCTCGCGGTCGTCATGGCTGTCGAACAGCGTATAGGCCCGGCTGCCCTGCACGGTCACGGGAGCCTGCGGCTTGCCATCGACGGTCACTTCCAGCACGGTCGGCTGGTCCGCGCTGGCCACGACATACAGCTTGGCAGCCTTGAAGCGCAGCTGCAGCTCGCTCTGCGTGCCGGCCGAGCGCGCGTACTGCGGCGTGATCTCCCACGTCCCGGCCAGTGCGAACCGGTGCAGGGGCAAGCGCGCGGGCGCGCTGAAGCGGCGCCGGCCGTCGCTGCCGCTTTGCGGGCTGCCGAAGCCTTTCTGGCCGGCGCTGCCCAGGTGCAGTTCGGGCGTGTCGCCGGGCCCCGGCTCGAACGTATCCGCGCGGCCTGGCGCCAGCATGGGCAGGCCGAGCAGCAGGCGGATCGCGTTCTCCATCTTTTCGTAGCCGCCCTCGCCGTAGTGGTGGCCGATCAGCCGGCCGTCCGGGTCGATCAGGTACTGGGCCGGCCAGTACTGGTTGCGCCACGCGTTCCACGTGTCCAGGTGGCTGTCCATGGCCACCGGGTAGGTGATGCCCATGCGTTCGATCGCCGACCGCACGTTGGACGGGTCGTGTTCGAAGTCGAATTCCGGCGAGTGCACGCCGACCACCACCAGGCCCTTGTCCTTGTAGGTCTCGTAAAGATGTTCGACGTGCGGCATCGCGCGGATGCAGTTGATGCAGGAGTACGCCCAGAAGTCGATCAGCACCACCTTGCCGCGCAGGCCGGACAGGCGAAGCGGCGGCGAATTGAACCAGTGGTCGATGCCGGCGAACTCGGGTGTCTGCGCAGGTGCCGGCGTCGCCGTGGCCATGCTGCCGCCGAACAAGGCACCGAGCAGCAGTCCTGCGAACAGCGCGAGCTTTTTCATGGCGATGCTCCGGAGAAAAGGGGCGCCGATGCCGGGCAGGCATCGGCGTCTTCGTACGGCGCCCGGCCGATTCGCGGCCGGGCGCGTTCCGCCACGACTCAGTAGTCGTAGGTGATGCCCAGTTGCACGTAACGCGGCTGCTGCGTGGACAGCGGCAGGTTGTAGGTCGGACGCACGTTCGCCGAACTGCCGTAGCGGCCGTTGGTCTGCGTGATGCGCTGCTGGTCGAGCACGTTGTAGACCTGCACGTGGAAGGCCAGCCGGCGGCTCGCCCAGTCCGGACGGTATTCGGCGCCCAGGCTCAGCAGGTAGGTCCACGCCTCGCGCTTGTAGCCGGGCGACACCGGCGTGCCGTCGCAGAAGTGGTAGAACGCGCCGTAGCCCAGGCCCGGGTTGGTTTCGTCCGCGCCATACAGGCCGAGGCAGGTCTTGGGTGCACCCGACAGGATGGCGACGTTGCCCGACACCATCCATTCCGGCGTGACCTGGTAGTAGCCGTAGGCCTTGATCTGGTGACGGCGGTCGTTGGACAGCGCGCCGTTGGCGTAGTCCATGACCTGGGAGTAATCCCAGTCCACCGTCGCCGACACGTCCACCTGGCCGATGTCCGAGCGTACCTGGCCTTCGGTGTTGCCGTAGTTGCGCGAGAACAGGTAGTCGACCTTGCCGTACCACTTGCCGTCGAACGGATGCTCCAGGTACATCTCCAGCGCGTAGTACTTGCGCTTGAGCGTGGTGTTGAAGCCCATGTCCTTCTTCCAGTCCAGCGGCACCTGGTAGTAGCCGCCGGACAGCCTGGCCACCTGGATGACCGGGTTCTCGCCCGGGTTGATGAGGTAGCTGCCCTTGATGCCGTTGACCTTGTCGTAGTCGTCCATGCCCAGCTCGGCCATCTTGGCGGCGATGCGGCCGGTGTCGCCCCAGTCGTCGATGGCGCGGCCGAGCCTGCGGAAGGTCGCCTTGGCGCCGGCGACCCAGTTGACGCCCAGCGACTTGTCGAAGCCGAGGATGAACTCGTCCTGGTATTCGGACTTGATGTTGGTGGCGGCCGCCGTCCTTGGATCGCGCGGCTGGCCGTATTCGGAGTTCGCCGAGATCGGCTGCTCCAGGCCGCGGGAGGTGTCGATCGGAGTCAGGCCGGTCGGATAGCCGGTGGCCGGGTCGATGCCGGTGTAGGTGTAGTACACGTTGGTGAAGGTGGACGAGCCGGCCGAGCGCAGAGCCACCGACGCCGGTACCGCCAGGTAGTAGCGGCCGGCGTTGCCGTACACCTTCAGGCTGGAATCGCCGTTGACGTCCCAGGTGAAGCCAAGCCGGGGCGCGAGCTGCTTGTTGGTCAGCCGCAGGTAGGGCGTGCCGTCGCCGTTGTAGTTGGTGAACTGGTCGTTGCGCACGCCGATCTTGACCAGCCAGCGGTCGTTGATCTGCCAGGCGTCCTCGAGGTACTGCGCCTGCTGCTTCACCCGTACCGAGGCGCTGTTGGCGAAGATCTGCTTGGAGACGTAGTAGCCCGTCTCGCCGCCGGCGTACTCGCCCGGCGGCCGCACCCACGGGTAGCCCTGCCAGCCGGGTCCGTTCGCCTCGGGGCCGCCGGTGATCCAGGAAGCCGGATCACCCTCGGCATAGGCCCACGCATAGCCGGGGCCGGAGGTGAACTGGCCGTCGTGGCTGTCGCGCACGTCCTGGTTGTCGATGCCTCCGGTCAGCGTGTGGTCGCCCAGCGTGTAGCTCAGGTCCACGCGCAGGTTGGTGTTCTTGGTGGTGTGCTGCGGATCGAACAGCTGGCCCACCGTCTGCGCGTTGCCGAAGGTCTGGCCGCCGGTGATCGCAGGGTTCTGCGAGGTCTGGCCGGCGATGGGGATCAGCGTCGGGTCGTAGCCGGGCAGCTCGTTGTAGTGCGTGCCCTTCATCCTGCCGTAGAGCACCGATAGCGTGAGGTCGTCGGTGAGGTAGCTGGTGAACTTGCCCAGGTAGAGGTCCGAGCCGTCCTTGATGTGCAGGTCGGGATGGTCGAAGGCGCCCTGCTTCCCGGTTGCGTAGTCGTACTGGTAGAGGTTGCCGCGATAGGACGACTTGTTCGACGCACCGGTGAGCTCGAGCAGGTTGTTGTCGTTGATGTTCCAGTCGAGCTTGGCGTACCACTTCGGGTCGTCCAAGCGGGTATGGTTGTTGTAGGTCGGCGGGGCGTTGACGCCCACGCCCGCCGCGTCGCCCACCGCGCCGGACGCCGTGCCGCCGGAGGCGCCCGTGCCCTCGATGCGCTCGGCTTCCACCGAGGCGAACAGGAACAGCCTGTCCTTGATCAGCGGACCGCCGGCATAGGCATCGATGGTGGTGGTGGTGGACTTGTTGTCGCCGCGCCGCCAGTACAGCTGGCCCGCGTTGGGGCTGCCCGGGCCGTAGTAGATGTCGCGCGGGTCGCCCTGCAGGGCCTTGGGCTTCCACAGCACCTGGCCGCCGAAATGCCACTCGTTGGTGCCGCGCTTGCCGACCTGGCTGATCACGCCGCCGTCGGAACGACCGTAGGCCGCACCGTAGCCGCCGCTGAGAATTTCCTCCTGGTCGATCGAGCCGTAGGGCAGGGTCAGGCCGCCGAAGCCGCTGATCGGGTCGGTCGTGTTGAAGCCGTTGATGTAGTACGCGTTCTCGGTCACGGAGGAGCCGCCGAACGACACCAGCTTGCGTGGCGACGAAGCACCCATGCCCATGCCCATGAACGTGTCGCTGCCTTCCACCGTGCCCGGCGCGAGCAGGGCGATGGCCTCGGCGCTGCGGGCCAGCGGAAGCCTTGCCAGTTGCTGCGAGGTGATCACGGTGCGCGAGTCGACCTGGGTCACGTCGATGGCGGGCACGCTGTTGGCCGTCACCGTCACTGCCGAGAGGTTCTGTGCATTCGCCGCCGATACGAACGACACGTCCGTGCCCGCGCCCACGCGCAACTGGACGTTGCTGCGCGTATCGACGGTCTGCCCGTCGCGCTGCAGGGTGACGGTGTAGGTGCCGACCGGCAGCGCGCCGATGGCGTAGCGGCCGGACGCGTCGACGGTGGTCTGCCGGGTCACGCCCGACGCGCTCTGCACGGTCACGGTGCCGCCCGCGGCAGCGGGCGCCTGGCCGAAGATGCTGCCGGTGGTGGCCTGGGCGTGGACCGGCGTGAACGCCGACATGCCATACAGGCCCAGCGTCGCCGCTATCGCCAGCCGCAAGGCCGGACAGGCCCGGCGGAGGCCCCCGGAATGGATGGAAACGTGCCTTCTGCTCTTCATGCGACTCCCCTTCTGATGGACTTGCTGGACTTGCGATCGATCGCCGATGGGCGAGGTAGGCCATGCGTGCGTCGGTGGCACGAGGCGAGAAACGGACGGCTAAAGACGGCCGGTGTCGGAAGCGGGGTGCAGGCGCCCGGCGCCGTGACCGCCGCGCGTTCGGGTTCAGGCCACGGTCGTCTGCCCGCCGCGCAACTGGGCGGCCAGACGGGTGTGGAAAGCGATGACCTGGTCGACGGTCTGCGGATCCCCGAAAGCGCCGAGCAACGGGTAGAGCTCGGCCACCACGTCGGCGCGCTGCGTCGGACTGAGCGAGCCGCCCACCATGCAGACGTACGACTGCAACAGCCTCAGCGTGGCGGCCAGGCGTTGGGGATCGATGTCCGATGCATGCGTCGGCGCGGCACCCGGACCGCGCGCACCCGGGCGGGACTCCTCGCCTGCAGGCTTCATCGGGCCTTCGCCGGTGACGAGCCACATCAGCGAAATGCCCAGCGCACGCGCCAGCGCAATGCAGCGCGCGCGGGAAAGATCGCTCTGCCCGTCGCGCCAGCTGCGCACGGCGCCTTCCGAGCAACCGCAGCGCCGGGCCATGGCCGAGGCGCTGCCTTCCTGCGCGATCAGCAGCCGGATGCGCGCCGCCAGGTCGGCGTTGGCGGCCGGGAGCGCGTCGCGCATCGGCCCGGAACACGCCTTTGCCGGAGCAGGCCATTCCGAAGCGTGTCCGGAAGGGAGGCGGCGTACGGGCGGGTTTTCGGCAAGGTAGGAGACGGCCTGTGGGGAGGTCATGGGGATCCGGCTGCTCTGCGTTGCTGGAATGGAGTCCGGGAGTGCCTGCGTCGTCCGCGCCGTTGCGGGCGTCGCATGGACCTGTGTTCCGTGGAGGGGAAAAATGGCCCCGCCCGGGCCTTGGGGAGACGCCGCTGGGCGGGGCAAGCGGGGGTTCGTCGAATCGCTTTCCTCGTTGCGTGGACGCCACGATGCTGCGGCGCGGGGAGTGGGTGGCAACGCGTTAAAAAGCGTCGTCCGGCTTGTCAATGCGGCCTTGGGACAACCGCTTCCCGACGGGGTATCGGTGCGGCGTCGCGGATACCTTGGAACGCGGGCGACGGCCGGTAAACGGCCACTTCACGGATTTTGAATAAGGCCAATCGCGGTCGTGGCACGATGGCCGCCGGTGCCGCCAGGGCAAGCCAGGGATCGGTGGGTGCATGTCGTGCGGAGTCCGCACGGGTGACAGCTGTCAGCCGCCGTGCTTGATCTTTCGCCCTTCTTGCGCCCGCGGTTTTTGGTCATGCTGCCGGGTACCGCCTACAGGGAAAGCAGCGACGCGCGCTGCCCGTCGCGCCTTTCCATCGGCCACCAATCGAACTCGCCAAGGGGCAAGCCAATGGGGACGTTGATCGAAATCCGCGACCTGGCCAAGGTCTATGCGCGCGGCAAGCAGAAGGTCGAAGTGCTGCACCACATCGACCTGGACATCGCCGAGGGCGACTTCCTCGCGCTGATGGGCCCGTCGGGCTCGGGCAAGACCACGCTGCTCAACCTGATCGGCGGACTCGACACGCCGACCGCCGGCACCATCAGCGTGGGCGGCCAGCGCATCGACCAGCTCGGCGCCGGCGCGCTGGCCAAGTGGCGCGCGGCCAACGTCGGCTTCGTGTTCCAGTTCTACAACCTGATGCCGATGCTCTCGGCGCAGCGCAACGTGGAGCTGCCGCTGCTGCTGACCAAGCTGTCCTCGGCGCAGCGCAAGCAGAACGCGGCCATCGCGCTCAAGCTGGTCGGTCTGGACGAGCGCGCCTCGCACAAGCCGAGCGAGCTTTCCGGCGGCCAGCAGCAGCGCGTGGCGATCGCCCGCGCGATCGTCTCCGACCCCACGTTGCTGGTCTGCGACGAGCCCACCGGCGACCTGGACCGCCAGTCCGCCGAGGACGTGCTCGGCCTGCTGCGCACGCTCAACCGCGAGCACGGCAAGACCATCGTGATGGTCACCCACGACCCCAAGGCCGCCGAGTACGCCAACCACACGCTGCACCTGGACAAGGGCACGCTGGTCGAGCAGGCGATCGCCTGAGGAGGCTCGCATGAAATACCTGCATCTGATCTGGGCGGCGCTGTTCCGGCGCAAGACCCGCACCATCCTCACGCTGGTGTCGATCCTCACCGCGTTCCTGCTGTTCGGCATGCTCGATGGCGTGCGCACCAGTTTCGCCAACGTCGGCAAGAGCGCCGCCGGTGCCAAGCGGCTGCAGACCGGCTCGAAGCTGTCCTTCATCGAGACCCTGCCGCAGTCGCTGCAGGCGCGCATCGCGCAGTTGCCTGGCGTGAAGGACGTGGCCTACGCCAACTGGTTCGGCGGCGCCTACCAGGATCCGCACAACCAGGTGTTCTCCTTCGCGGTGAGCCCCAACTATATCGACATCTACCCGGAGGTCGGCGTCACCCCGGCCGAGCGCAAGGCGTTCGACCAGACCCGCACCGGCGTGCTGGTCGGCGACGTGCTGGCGCAGAAATACCACTGGAAGGTCGGCGACAAGCTGCCGCTGCAGTCGAACATCTATCCCAACCGCGACGGCAGCAAGAACTGGAGCTTTGACATCGTCGGCATCATCCGCGCGACCAAGCCGGACGACCGGCAGTTCCTGCAGGGCGCGGTGCTGATGCACTGGAAGTACTTCGACGAATCCAACCCCTACAACCGCGGCCAGGTCGGCTGGTACGTCACCAGCGTCGCCGACGCCGGCCAGTCCGACCGCGTGGCCAAGGCGATCGATGCGCTCTCGGCCAACTCCGACCACGAGACCAAGACCATGACCGAGCAGGCCGCGATGGCCTCGTGGGTCAAGCAGATGGGCGACATCGGTTTCATCGTGGTGTCGATCATGGGCGCGGTGTTCTTCACCCTGGTGCTGCTGACCGGCAACACCATGGCGCAGGCGGTGCGCGAGCGCACCTCGGAGCTGGCGGTGCTCAAGACGATCGGCTTCTCCAGCCCTGCCGTGCTCAGCTTGGTGCTGGCCGAGTCGGTGCTGCTGGTGCTGCTGGGCGGCGTGATCGGACTGGGGCTGGCTGCGGTGCTCGGGCCGATCATGAGCGCCGGCAGCGGCGGCATGCTGAACATGCCGCCGGTAGGAGCGAGCAGCTGGGCCATCGGCGTCAGCCTGATGGTGGCCATCGGCTTGCTGGTCGGCGTGCTGCCCGCGTTGCGCGCCATGCGCCTGAACATCGTCGATGCGCTGGCCGGGCGCTGAAGGAGGGAATCCATGAAATCGTTCCTGCGTGGTTTGGCCTTGGCCGTCGTCGTGATCCTGAGCATCGTCGCCTGGACGGTACTGCCGTGGGCCGTGCTGCTCGTCGTGGCCGTGCTGTTCTTCCTGTGGATGCAACTGACCCGCGTCGGCCGGCAGGCCGGCTCGGCCACCGGCGTGGGGATCAGCACCTTGCCCCAGCGCATGGGCTCGTCCTCGGTGGTGGTGATCGGCATCGCTGGCGTGGTCGCCGTGCTGGTCTCGCTGCTGGCGATGGGCGTCGGTTATCGGGAAACGCTCAGCAAGAGCGGCAGCGCCGATACCGCGGTGGTGATGCGTGGCGGCTCGGCCTCGGAGGTTTCCTCGGTGCTCGACCATGCCAGCGTCACCGCGATCGCCGAGGCCCCGGGCATCGCCCGCGACGCGGCGGGCAAGCCGATCGCCTCGGACGAGCTGGTGGTGGCGGCCAACCTGCCGCTGAAGGACGGCAGCGGCGACGACGGCAGCGTGCAGGTGCGCGGCATCGGCGACGAGGCCTGGACCTTGCGTCCGGACGTGAAGATCGTCGCCGGCCGCAAGTTCAAGCCCGGCCTGCGCGAGCTGGTGGCGGGCAAGGGCGCGCAGCGCCAGTTCGCGGGTCTGGAACCTGGCCACGAGATCAAGCTGGGCAGCCAGACCTGGACCGTGGTCGGCATCTTCGACTCGGGCAACGCGCTGGGCTCGGAACTGTGGGGCGATGCCGACATCATCGCCTCGGCCTATCGCCGCGGCAGCTCGCGCACCTCGGTGTTCGTGCGCCTGGCCAACGCCGGTGCATTCGACGCGTTCAAGGCCGCATTGATCCGCGACCCGCGCCTGCAGGTGGACGTCGACACCACGCTCCACTATTTCAGCAAGCAGTCCGAGAGCTTCACCAAGGTGATCAGCATCATCGGCATGATCGTCGGCGGGATCATGGGCATCGGTGCGGTGTTCGGCGCGCTCAACACGATGTTCGCCGCGGTCGCGGCGCGTGCGCGCGAGATCGCCACGCTGCGCGCGATCGGCTTTCGCGGGCCGCCGGTGGTGGTGGCAGTGATGCTGGAGACCATGTTGCTGGCGGCGCTGGGCGGGCTGCTCGGCGGGCTCATCGCATGGGCGCTGTTCAACGGCTACAGCGCCTCCACGCTGACCCAGGGCACGGTCGGCTCGCTCAACTTCGAGCTGCGCGTGACGCCGGCGCTGCTGTGGACGGGACTGAAGTGGGCGCTCGCGATCGGCTTCATCGGCGGCCTGTTCCCGGCCGTGCGCGCCGCGCGCCTGCCGGTGACCACCGCGCTGCGCGAGTCCTGATCGAAGGACGCAGGGTGGGCATCGGCCCACCTTGCGTCATCCGGGCACCAGCGGCGGCACGTACTGCAACGTCAGCCCCAGCGCCCACAGCAGGCCGAGCACCAGCGGCACGTGCACCAGCAGCTGGATGAAGGTGAAGCCGACCACGTCGCGCGCCTTCAGGCCCAGCACGCCCAAGAGCGGCAGCATCCAGAACGGGTTGATGAGGTTGGGCAGCGCCTCGGCCGCGTTGTAGACCTGCACCGCCCAGCCCAGGTGCACGTGCAGGTCGTTGGCCGCCTGCATCACGTAGGGCGCCTCGACCAGCCACTTGCCGCCGCCGGACGGCACGAAGAAGCCCAGCACCGCCGAGTAGCTGCCCATCACCAGCGGGAAGGAGTCGGTGGTCGCCACGCGCACGAATACGCTAGCGAGCCGGTGCGCGAGGGTCGCGCCATCGGCGCCCGGCGCGCGGGTGAGCAGGGCGGCGATGCCGCCGTAGAGCGGAAACTGGATCAGCACGCCGGCGGTGCTGGGCACCGCGCGCGCCACCGCGTCGAGGAAGCTGCGCGGGCGCCAATGCAGCAGCAGGCCCACGGTAAGGAACAGCAGGTTGTAGGTGTTCAGGTCGGCGATCGCGGTCGCCGCCGGCATGCGGGCGAAGCGCAGGATCAGCCAGCCCAGGCCGAGCGCGCCGACCAGCAGCGACAGCAGCGGGCTGTACTCGAGCCACTCGCCCGGCCGCGTGCGCGGCGGCAGCGCCGGCACGGCCGCGGCGTCCTCCACACCGCACTCGCGCGCGGTGCGCGCGCTCTCGCCGGTCGGCGTGGTGAGCCAGCACACCAGCAGCGACACCGCGATCAGGACGGCCGTGAGCAGCAGCGACTGCCACAGGAAGATGGTCTGGGTGAACGGCAGCACGCCGGTGATCGCCAGCAGCCCCGGCGGCATGCTGGCCGGATTGGCCTGCAACTGCGCCGCCGAGGAAGACAGGCCCATCGCCCACACCGCGCCCAGGCCGAGGTAGGCCGCGGCGCCGGCAGCGCGATAATCCATCGCCAAATCCCCGCGCCGTGCCAGCGCGCGCACCAGCAGCCCGCCGAACACCAGCGAGAAACCCCACGACAGGAGGGAGGCCAGCATGCTCACCAGTGCCACGTAGCAGACCGCGCCGCGGCCGCTGCGCGGCACCCGCGCCAGCGCATCGATCAGCCGCGCCACCACCGGCGCGCTGGCGACGACGTAGCCGCCGATCACCACGAAGGCCATCTGCATGGTGAACGGGATCAGGCTCCAGAAGCCGTCGCCGAAGGCCTGCGTGGTCGTTGCCGGCGTGGCGCCGAAAGCCAGCGCGAGCGCCGCCACCAGCGCGACGCCCAGCGCGGCGAACACCCAGGCATCGGGAAACCATCGCTCGGACCAGGCGGCGCAGCGCAGTGCCGCGCGCGCGGGCAGGCCTTGCTGCGTGGGGTTCATGGCGCTCTCCGTTGCCGACGCTTGCGCCATGGTGGCGGGCGGCCTGCGCCGCGACAAGCGCAGGGCGCTAGCGCGCGGGCCTCTTCGCCAGCGTGATCACGCACACACCCAGCAGGATGATCGCCATGCCGGTCAGGTCGAACGGGCCCACGTGCTCGCCCGCCAGCAGCACGCCGAACAGCACCGCCACCGGCGGGTTGACGTAGGCGTAGCTGGTCGCCAGCGCGGGACGGGCGTGCTTGAGCACGTAGAGATACGCGCTGAAGGCGATGATCGAGCCGAACGCGGCCAAGTACACCACCGCCGCCGTTGCACGCACGGTCGGATGGGCGGGCAGGTGTTCGCCGCTGGCGAAACCCACCAGCAGCAACGCCACGCTGGCGCAGAGCATCTGCGCGGCGGTGTTCATGGGGCCGGCCGGCATGTCCTGGCGCTTGCTCCAGACCGAGCCGAAGGCCCAGCTCATCGCGGCCACGATCAGCGCCAGCGCACCCAGGCGCGAGCCGGCCAGTCCGCTGCCGAGGTTCAGCACGACCACGCCGGCGAAACCCACCAGCAGGCCGACCGTCTCGCGCCGGCTCGGCCAGGCGCCGTACATGCCGGAGAACACCGCGGCGAACAGCGGCATGCTGGCCACCGCCACCGCGGCGATGCCCGAACTGACCGTCTCCTCGGCAAAGCACACCAGGCCATTGCCGAAGCCGAGCAGCAGCACGCCGGTGATCGCCGCGTTGCGCCACTGCCGCGGCGTCGGCAGCGCGGCGCCGCGCCAGCGCAGGAAGGCGAACAGCGCGATGCCCGCGCCGAGGAAGCGCACGCCGGCGAGCAGGAACGGCGGGTAGCTTTCCAGCGCGTAGCGGATGCCCAGGTAGGTCGAACCCCAGATCACGTACAGCGCGAACAGCGCCAGCGGGATCAGCAGGCGTGGATCGTCCAGCGCGCGCGCGGCGGCCGGGGCGGCGGAGGATTCGTCGAGGGTGGTCATGGTTGCGCAGTGATGCGGCAGGAAGAGGTCAGCCGGCGAGGTGGGTGCCGATCCACCAGAGGTTGCCTTCGTGATCGCGCAACCCGGCAGTGCGGTCGCCGTAGGGCTGGTCGGTCGGCGGCGACACGCTGGCGGCGCCGGCGGCCAGGCCGGCGGCGTAGCAGGCGTCGACGTCGGGTACGTAGACGTGGGTGGAACCGCACAGCGCGGCGGCGCGTTCGGGACGCTCGCCGATCATCAGCACCGAATCGTCGATGCGCACTTCCGCGTGCATGATCGAGCCGTCCTCGCGCGTCTTGCGGAAGAGCTCCCGCGCGCCGAAGGTGGCGGCGAGGAAAGCCAGCATGGCACGCGCGTCGGCCACCAGCAGGAAGGGCGAGACGGCGGGATGGTCGGCGGGCTTGTGCGTGGGCATGCGAATCCTCGGGCGGCGGGCGCGACCCGCGGCCGGCAATGGCCGGCGTGCGCGGGATGGGGGAATGGCCCGAATGCGCACGATAGCCGGAGCGTGCCCGCGGCGGTAGCGAAAACCGTGCAAGGCAGGCTTGACTGCCGGTCAAGGAGCGCGGATTCCCCGCAGCGGCATCGAGCGTCTGCAGGGCCGATGCAGGATGCCGGCTCGCGCGCGCCCGGCGTCGTTGCTCAGCCCGTTGCGCTGCGCTTCGGCGGCAGGGCAAGCACGCGGCTGCGTTCGCGCGCCAGCAACTCGCGCTTGCGCTCCACGCCCCAGCGCCAGCCGCCCAGCGAGCCGTCCTCGCGCACCACGCGGTGGCAGGGCACGATCAGCGCCAGCCGGTTGTTGCCGCAGGCGTTGCCGATCGCGCGCGCCGCCGTCGGCGAACCCAGCTCCTCGGCCAGCGCGCGGTAGCTGCGCGTCTCGCCGGCGGGAATGCGCGTCAACGCCTCCCACACGCGCCACTGGAAGGCGGTGGCGGCGATGTCCAGCGGCGGCATCGCCGGCGCCGCGGCGTCGCTCCAGCCCAGTTCGCTGGCGATGCGGGCGATCACCGCGTCCAGCCATTCCTCGCGGCCGGCGTCCACGCGCTCGCGCGAGGCCCGTGGGAATTCCTCGGCCAGGCGGCGCTCCAGCGCCGCGTCGTCATCGCCCAGGGTGACCGCGCAGATGCCGCGCGTGGTGGTCGCCACCAGCAGGCGGCCCAGCGGCGTGGCGGTAGTGGTGTAGCGGATGCTCGCCCCTACGCCGCCGGCGCGGTAGCTGGCCGGGGTCATGCCGAGCAGGCGGTTGCTGTGTTCGTAGACGCGGCTGCCCGAGCCGAAGCCGGCCTCGTAGACGGCATCGGTCACTGCGGCGCCCTCGCGCAGGGCCGCCTTGAACTGGCCGAAGCGGCGCGAGCGGTGGTATTCGGCCGGACTCATGCCGAAGCGGCGGCGGAAGGCGCGCTGCAGGTGGGTGGGGCTAAGCGCGACGGCGCTGGCCAGGGCGTCCAGGCTGGGCGCGGTATCGGCCTCGTCGAGCAGCCGGCGGGCCTGTTCAAGGGGTTCGATGGCGGACATGGCGGTGTTCCGGTTTCCAGATGATGCCAGTCTGGTCCGGAGCGCCCACGCAGGCCATCCGCTTCTTGCGCGTCAGCGCGCGATCGGGCGGCGGTCGTGCAGCACCACGAAATCGCCTTCCAGCACGGGCGGGCGGGCGCCGCCGGCAGCCGGCGTCGCACGGCCGACCGCGCGCGCGCGGTTCCACTGGCGCAGGGCCAGCCACAGGCCGCCGCCGACCAGCAGCACGCCAGCCACGACCAGCCCGAATACCAGCATCACGCCCAGCAGGGCGACCCCCACGATCAGCGACAGGGCCCGCGCGAGCGGGTTGCGGAAACGATGCGAAGGCAGCTGGAACAGGCGCATGTTAAAAATCCGTGTGGTAAAATCAACGACTTACGTGCGCAACGATGGGGCTTTCACGCCCGCGAGGCAAGTGCCGATGGATACACCCGCTGGGGCGCTGTGCCGTCTCGATCACATTCCCGACGGTAGCGCCGTGGCTGTGGACGCCGTGCTGCCCGACGGCCCGGAAAATCTGATCGTGCTGCGCGACGGCGAGCAGGCGCGGGCCTGGATCAACGTCTGCCCGCACGCCGGCCGGCGGCTGGACTGGGCGCCGGGACAATTCCTGATCAGCCGGGGAACGCTCATTTGTGCGGTGCACGGGGCGAGCTTCCGGACCGGGGACGGCTGCTGCGTCGGCGGGCCCTGCCGCGGACAGTCACTGCGCGCCGTACCGGTGCGGGTGGAGCGCGGGGTCGTCTGGCTGGCCGGCGACTAGGCTCCGCCCGCGGCGGGCCGCGATCATCTTTCTTATATGGAGGAGGTGGTCGCGGTCGACGCCAGCGGCCTGCCTGGCCATTAGCCAGGCGCCCTCCGGAAGAGGGCTGGGGTGAGGGCGGGGCTCGCGATGATGCGCATCGGAGCGGTGCTCCGCGCAGCGTTTCCGCAAGCCTTGGCCCCCTCATCCCAACCTTCTCACCGGCGGGGAGAAGGAGCGAACGTCGTCCTGGCGGACGAGCATCATCAAAATAAAGAGGGCCCGGCTTGCGCCGGGCCCCGGTCCTTGCCGGCGAGCCATCCATGGCCCGCCAGCCTCGACCCTGCGGTCAGCGGTTGTCGATGCGGTCGGCTGCGCCGGCGGTCTGGTAGATCAGGCCCGACAGCGGGAGCAACTGGCTCAGGAAGCGGTTCCACTTGGTGATGCCGGCGGCGCCAACCCACACCACGTCACCAGGCTCCACCCGGAAGTTGTCGGCCAGCGCGTAAGAGGCCGGCGAGCGCGCGTTGAGGTGGAACACCTGCGCAGGCGTCTGGCTGAGCTTCTCCGAGCCGCGGATCACGTACACGGCATTGCCCGAGGAGGTCACCGGACTGAGGCCACCGGCGCGGCCCAGCGCCTGGGTGAGCGTCAGCGCATTGGTCTTGAAGGTGATCGCCTGCGGACGGATCACCTCGCCCACCACGTAGACCTCCTTGTTGTCGTTGTACGGCAGGAACAGCTTGTCGCCGGGCTTGAGGTAGATCGGCTGGCCGTTGTCGGTCTGGTTAACCTCGGTCAGGTCCAGGTGGTAGGTCTTGCCGTCGCGGGTCAGGGTGAAGCCCGAGAGATCGGCGTTCTGCGTGTCGATGCCGGCCATGCCGATCGCCTGCGACAGGGTCACCGGCACCGAGTTGAGCACCTGCGCATCGGTGTGCTGGAAGGCGCCCTCGAGCGTGACGCGCTGGCTGCCGTAGCCGACCACGTTGACGTCTACCTGCGGATCACGCACGAAGCTGCCCAGCCGCTTGGTCAGCGACTGGCGCAGTTCCTCGACAGTGAGCCCGGCCGCCTTGATGGTGCCGGCATACGGATAGAACAGTGTGCCGTCCGGCCGCACCAGGCGTCCGTTGGCCACGGTCTGCTGCTGCGAGCCCGCCGGCGAGGTCAGTTCCGGGTGGTCCCACACGGTGATGTAGAGCGTATCGCCGGGGCCGATGCGGTAGTCCTGCGGCTGGTAGGAAAGCAGCTCCGGCGGGATCGCGGCCGGCTGCTGGCTCTGGTCGACCAGCTCCGGCGTGATCTGCACAAGCTGCATGTGGCTGTCCTCGCGCTGCAGCGCACCCTCGTCCATGCGCTGGCCAGGAACGATCGCGCAGCCGTTCAGCGCGACGGCGAAGAGAAGGATGGCTGCTGCGGATAGCGTTTTCATAATGCGTCCTTTCTGCAGGGCCACTGCGGGATAATCATGACGGGCCAATGAATGCGATTTCCGTCCGTTATCCCGCCCATGGCGGTTTTGACTTAATGACGACGGTTAATACGGGCTGAAATGGGGTTGCTTTTCGCAGGCGCCGGCACGGGCGCCATGCCAGGCAGCGCGGACGTGCCCTGAACGCCCCGCCCGCTCACTGCATCCAGCAGCGCCGTCGGGTCGGTATCGATCCGCGACGCCGCCTGGTGGGTGGGTGCCAAGGCGGCTGCGTCGGCGTGCGGTGCCTTGTGCGCCAAGGCCTGGCTGGCCATGAGCAGGCCGGCGAGGGGAAGCGCGAGCTTCAGAATGTGCATGGGCGGGGACCCCCGGAATCGAACGGTTGGCCAAGCGGGCTCTTCGAATCTAACGCGATCGTTCGTGAACCCTGCGAGAAAGCAGAGTCTGCAAGTAGGTGCTTTAAAGCGAGCATGCAGCGTGAAGAGAAAAGACGCCGATGAAGGCATTTTCTTCACGTAAATGAAGGCCGCGTCCAACATGATTTTTTCACGGAACAGGAGTTTAGACTGCCGGCTCTCTCCCGACCGGTTTGGGCGCTATCCATGCGCCAGGCCGGGCGGGCGTCGACGGGGCCCCCTGGGCCTTGGCTTCTCGGGAGTGTCCAGATCGTGTTCAACAGCATCCTGGTGGTCTGCCTCGGCAACGTTTGCCGCAGCCCGGTGGCGGAGTTCCTGTTCCGCCGCGAACTGGGCGAGCGCGACATCCGCGTCAGCAGCGCCGGCCTGGGTGCGCTGGTCGGGCGGCCGATGGAAAAGAACGCCGCCGAGCTGCTGCACGAGGGCGGCATCGACGCCAGCGGGCACCGCGCACGCCAGCTCGAGCCTTCGATGCTGCGCGACGCGGACCTGATCCTCGCGATGGAACGCCGGCAACTGAAATCCATGGTGCATCTCGCCCCGGAAGCCAGCGGCAAGGTGTTCCTGTTCGACAAGTGGCACGCGGGCGGCGATGTGCCGGATCCCTATCGACGTTCGCGCAGTGTGTTCGAGCAAGTACACGACTCAATCGAACGTGGCGTCGGCAGTTGGCTGCGCTACCTGTGAATCCTCCAGCCTAGGAATCGGGCGATGACCACCAAACAGAGTTTCCCGTCCTCACCGCGCCGCGATGACGACATCGACCTGCATGCGTTGCTCGGCACGCTGCTCGACCACAAGTGGTTGATCATCGGCGTCACCGCCGTGTTCTTCGTCTTCAGTGTGCTGTACGTCACGCTGACCACGCCGATCTACGAATCGACCGCCACCGTGCAGGTCGAGCAGAAGGTCCCCAGCCTGCCGGGCCTGGACGACCTCTCGCAGACGCTGGGTGCCTCCACCTCGCAGGCGACCACCGAGATCGCGCTGATCACCTCGCGCACGGTGATCGGGCAGGCGGTGACCAACCTCAAGCTGGACATCACCGCGCAGCCCGAGCGCCTTCCGCTGATCGGCGATTACATGGCACGCCACTACAACCCGCAGATGCCGGGCGACGTGGCGCCGCCGTTCATGGGCATGGACAGCTACGACTGGGGCGGCTCGCAACTGGACATCTTCCAGCTCGACGTGCCCTCGGCGCTGCTGGACAAGCCGCTGCGCCTGGTCGCCGGTAAGGGCGGCAGCTACCAGTTGACCGACGCCGACGACAACGTGCTGCTGGAAGGCCGCGTCGGCCAGTCGTCCACCGGCAACGGCATCACCATGCAGGTGCAGACGCTGCACGCCAATCCCGGCACCGTGTTCGACGTGGCGCGCCATTCGCACCTGGGCACGATCACCGGGCTCCAGGGCGCCATCCAGGCGACCGAGGTCGGCAAGGATTCGGGCATCATCGTCCTCACCTACGACAACCCCGATCCGGTACTGGCCACCCGTCTCCTCGACCAGGTCAGTTCGCTGTACGTGCAGCAGAACGTGGAGCGCAATTCCGCCGAGGCCGCCAACAGCCTGAAGTTCGTCAAGGAGCAACTGCCCAAGGTCAAGATGGACCTGGAGAAGGCGACCGCCGCGCTGAACGCGTTCCAGATGCGCGCGCATTCGGTGGACATCAGCCTGCAGACCAAGGGACTGCTCGACCAGACCGTGGCGCTGGATACGCAGATCGAGAATCTGCGCATGCAGATGGCCGACGTCGAGCGCAAGTACACCTCCAACCATCCGACCTACCAGGCGCTCGCCGCGCAGATCGGCCAGTTGCAGGCCAAGAAGAACGCCCTGGAGAAGCAGGTCGGCCACCTGCCCGACACGCAGCAGGAACTGCTGCGCCTGACCCGCGACGTACAGGTCAGCAACGAGACCTACACCAACCTGCTCAACCAGGCGCAGCAGCTCGACATCGCGCGCGCCGGCACCGTCGGCAACGTGCGCGTGGTCGATCGCGCCGCGACCAATACCAATCGTCCGGTGTGGCCGCCGAAGAGCATCCTGGTCCTGGCCGGCACCATGCTGGGCGGCCTGCTGGCGCTCGCCTTCATCTTCATCCGCCAGTTGCTCAACCGTGGCGTGGAAGACCTGGCGGCCATCGAGCACGTGGGCCTGCCGGTCTACGCCTGCGTGCCGCTGTCGGCCGCCGAACGCGAGATCACCGAACGCGGCGGCAAGGTGCGGCGCGGCGTGCACGCGCAGCACCTGCTGGCACAGAGCGCGCCGGACGACCTCGCGGTGGAGGCCCTGCGCAGCCTGCGCACCAGCCTGCACTTCGCCCGCCTGGAAGCGAAGAACAACCTGCTGATGATCTCCAGCCCGGGCCCGGGCGCCGGCAAGACCTTCATCGGCGCCAACCTGGCGGCGGTGATCGCGCAGGCTGGCCAGCGCGTGCTGCTGATCGATGCGGACATGCGCAAGGGCGCGCTGCACACGGTGGTCGGCGGCCGGCCGGAACAGGGCCTGTCGGAACTGATCTCCGGCCAGATCGGCCTGTCCGAGGCGGTACGCACGGTGGAGGGGGCCAACAACCTCTACTTCATCTCGCGCGGCAAGGTGCCGCCGAATCCGTCCGAGCTGCTGATGCATTCGCACTTCACCGCGCTGCTGGAGAAGCTCAAGCCGCGCTTCGACCTGATCATCATCGACACCCCGCCGATCCTGGCGGTGACCGATGCGGCGGTGATCGGCCACCACGTGGGCACCAGCCTGATGGTCGTGCGCTTCAGCGTGAACCAGGCGCGCGAGATCGCGTTGGCCAAGCAGCGCTTCGAGCAGAACGGCGTGCCGGTCAAGGGCGCGATCTTCAATGCCGTCGAGAAGCGCAGCGCGGGCTACTACGCCTACGCGTACTACGAGTACGCCGGCACCAAGGCCTGATCCTCCCGACATCGAAATCCAAGGACATCGCATGACGCTGAAAGTCACCCTGTTCGGTACCGGCTACGTGGGCCTGGTCACCGGCACCTGCCTGGCGGAGATGGGCAACCACGTACTGTGCGTGGACGTGGACGCGGGGAAGGTCGCGCGCCTGAAGCAGGGCGAGGTGCCGATCTTCGAGCCGGGCC
>NZ_JBCNYA010000039.1:0-36479 GCF_049727805.1 Frateuria sp. YIM B11624 | reverse complement strand
AGGCCACCCCCATCCGCCCTTCGGGCACCTTCCCCCGTGAACGGGGGAAGGATTCCATGCGCCGACTATCGAGCCTTCCCCCGCCTGCGGGGGAAGGTGCCGACAGGCGGATGGGGGTGGCCTTACCGGCAGCTCACAGCTCGCACCACCCCCAACGGTCGAAGATCCACGGCGACGGCACCTCCATGTCCAGCCGCGCGAAACACGGCGCGGTCGGCACCTCCGCCATGCGCCAGCGGCCCTGCCCGTCCCGCCGCACCGGTGCGTCGGCCCAGCGCCAGTGGCGTACGCCGTCCGGACTTGCGATGGTCAGCCGCAGTTGCGAACGCCAGGCCCTGGGGTGCCAGGGCAGCGCGCCCGCCTCGCGATCGGCCGGTGGCCGGGCGACCCGCTCGTAGCGTTCCGGGCGGTCGGTCAACCGGCGCATGCGGCCCGCGCTCAGCGCCATCTGGCTGCCGTGCGCCGTCAGCGCGGCGAGCTTGGCCGCATGGCGCCCGGCGCCGTCCGGCAACGCGATGCCGGGCGCCGTCCCGCCGCGGCCGTGCACCAGGTAGCCCAGCAGCAACGGCGGTTCGGCTTGCCAGTCGGCCAGCGCCAGCCGGGTCAGCACGTGCGCGCTGCCATGGTCGGGATGGCGGTCCGAAAGGGCCGGCAGGGCGACAACGTTGGGGCGGAAGTCCACCAGTTGTTCGACCATGCGCGCACGCGCCATCGATGCGTCTTCGCGCACCAGCGTGGTCAGGCCCATGTCCGGCCAGCCCATCGCGTGCAATGCATCGAGCGGCACGTCGAGCCGGTGCAGCGCGTCGGCCACTTCGCCGCGACGCCGCCGCCCCCAGCGGGCACGCTCGGCGGCGCCGATGCGCAGGCGGCGCTCCAGCCAGCGCTGGGGCCACGGATTGTCGTCGCCGTCGGTGAGCAGCAGTACGCGCACCTCGCCGCCCGCCGCCCGCACGAGTTGCAGCAGCTCACCGGTGCCTATGGTTTCGTCGTCGGGATGCGGCGCCACCACCAGCAGGCGGGTCCGCGCGTCGGGGCTGTACAGCTCCGGGCTCAACGGCATGTCGTGGCGCCTCCCGCGCCGGGGTGTGGGGAGCGCCTGGAGCCTCAAAGCCCGGGCGGTCGTTGCGCGCAGCTTGCGGCAGCGCGCGTTCGCACAACGTGTAGCGTCAGGCGGGAACCGGATCGCTGCGGCCGCAGGGCTCAGCGCCAGCCGGCGAGCAACTCTAGCAGCAGCAGGTCGCCGCGCAGCGGGCCGCGCAAGGCATCGCGCGTGCGGTTGGCGCTGGCGAACCAGTCAGCCAGCGCCTCGGCATCGAGCCGGCTGCCGAGCGGCGCGGCACTGCCGGCCGCGCGCGAGCGCGCCTCCTCGACCGCCGCCTGTGCGGCGAACCACAGGCATTGCTCGGGCTCGGCGTCGAGCCAGCGGCGTGCCACCTCCATCGGCTCGGCACGACCGGCCGCCAGCGCGGCGAGATCCTTGCGAACGGCCTGGCGGCGCGCCAGCGCGCCCTGTTCCGCCCAGGCCTTGGCGAGTCCGGGATTGCCGCCGGCTGCCTGCAGCGCGGCGGCCGGATCGGGCACGCCCTGCGCGGCTAGCCAGTCCATCGCCTCGGCCGGCGGCGGCAGTTGGAACTCGATGCGCTGGCAGCGGCTGCGGATGGTCTGCGGCAACCGCCACGGCGCGTCGGCGACCAGCAGCAGCAGGGTCTGCGGCGAAGGTTCTTCCAGCGTCTTGAGCAAGGCGTTGGCGGCGGCCGCGTTCATGGCGTCGGCTGGATCGATCACCACCACCTGCCAGCCGCCGAACTGGCTGGCCATCGCCAGCCGCGCGGACAGCTCGCGGATCTGGTCGACCACGATCTCCTTGCGCTGCACGCCGTCCTTGCGCAGGCCATAGCTGATGGTCATGTAGTCGGGGTGGGTGCCGGCGTCCATTAGCAGGCAGGTACGGCACTGGCCGCAGGCCTCGCCGTCTCGCGGATGAGCGCACAGCAGGCCGCGCACGAAACGCTGCAGAAAGACACGCTTGCCAAGGCCGGCCGGGCCGCACAGCAACAGCGCGTGCGGCAGGGCGCCGCGCGAGAGGCGTGATTGCAATCGCTGCCAGTGCGCCTCGTGCCAGGGTTGCGCGCTCATGCCGCGTCCTCCGCGAACAGCGAGGCCAGGGCCGCGACGGCCGCCTGCAGCACCGCCTCGGGCGGCTGGCTCGCGTCGATCAGCCGGAAGCGGGCCGGCTCCGCCGCGGCGCGCGCACGGTAGCTTGCACGCACGCGCTCGAAGAAGGCGTCGGCCTCGGTCTCGATGCGATCCGCCTCGCCGCGGCCGGCGGCACGCGCGCGGCCGGTGGCCACCGGCAGGTCGAGCAGCAGGGTCAGGTCCGGCATCAGGCCGGCGCACGCCCAGCGCTCCAGTTCGGCGATGCGCTCCGCCGGCTGGCCACGGCCGCCGCCCTGGTAGGCGTAGCTGGCGTCGACGTAGCGGTCGCACAGCACCCACTGCCCGGCGGCCAGCGCAGGAGCGATCGTCTCGCGCACCAGTTGGGCGCGCGAGGCGAACATCAGCAGCAGCTCGGTTTCCGCCGCCATGCCGCGCGCCTGCGGATCGAGCACGATCGCGCGCACCGCCTCGCCCACCGGCGTGCCGCCGGGCTCGCGGGTCTGCACCAGCGCGATGCCCTGCCCCGCGATGTGCGCATGCAGGCCGGCCAGCAGGGTGCTCTTGCCGGCGCCTTCGCCGCCTTCGAGCGAAATGAAGCGTCCGCGCCGTGGGTCAGTCATGGCAGCGCTTCAACTGGTAGCAGGCGACGTTGCGGTTGTGTTCGGCCAGCGAGCTGGCGAACACGTGGCTGCCGTCGCCACGGGCCACGAAGTACAGCGCGTCGCCCGGTGCCGGGTGCAGTGCCGCCTCGATCGCCGGCCGTCCCGGCAGCGCGATCGGGGTGGGCGGCAGGCCCGCGTGCAGATAGGTGTTGTAGGGCGTGTCGGCGACCAGGTCGCTGCGGCGGATGTTGCCGGCGTAGGCCTCGCCCATGCCGTAGATCACCGCCGGATCGGTCTGCAGCAGCATGTGGTTCTGCAGCCTGCGCACGAACACGCCGGCGATCCTCGGCCGCTCGTCGGCGCGTCCGGTTTCCTTCTCCACGATCGAGGCGAGGATCAGCGCGTCGTACGCCGAGGCCAGCGGCAGGTCTTTGTCGCGTCCAGGCCACAGCTCGGCCAGCGTGCGCACCATCGCCTGGTGGGCGCGCTTGAGGATGTCCAGGTCGCTGTCGCCCTTCACGTAGGCGTAGGTCTCGGGCAGGAAGCGACCCTCGGGCATTTCGCCGGGCGCGCCGATGCGTCGCATGAGCTCGGCGTCATCCAGCGCGGCGCCGTCGTGGCGCAGCGTGGGCACCTTGGCCAGGGCGTCGCGCAACTGGTGGAAGGTCCAGCCGTCGACGATGGTGAAGTCCCGCTGCAGCACGCGCCCGGCGGCCATCGCGTCCAGCAGTTGGCCGGGCGTGGTGCCCGGGTCGAGCGCGTATTCGCCGGCATGCAGCCGGTCGGCCACACGCATGCGTTCGGCCAGCACGCGCCAGTACAGCGAAGGAGCATGGGTCAGGCCACGCGCACGCAGCTGCGCCACGATGCCGCGCAGATTGCTGCCGCGCTCCACGTCCAGCGTCTGCCGCTGCGCACCGACCGCCAGCGGCGTACGGCTGAACCGCTCGAAGTCGTACCAGCCGGCCACCACCGCGGCCAGCACGGCCAGCAGCAGCACCCACGCCAGGATGCGCCACGCGGCCCGCCCCTTCCTCTTCTTGCGCCCCATCGGCGACTCCTTCAGAAACCCAGCTCGCGCCAATGTGCCTGCAGCGCGCGTGTCACCGGACCGACCGCCAGGGCGTGCCCGTCCAGTTCGCGAACCGGCAGGATGCCGCGCACGCTCGAGGATAGGAAGAGCTCATCGGCCTGGCGGAGTTCCGCAAGCGCGATCCGGCGCACCTGCGCATGCGGCCAGGCGGCCAGCACTTCGGCACGGGCGACCCCGGCGACACCGCAGCGGTCGAGCACCGGCGTGGCGAGCGTGTCGCCGAATACGGCGAACAGGTTGGCCGCGGTGGCGGAGATGACGAAGCCGTCGACGTCGCAAAGCAATCCTTCGGCGATCGCCGGATCGTCCCACTCGGCACGCGCCAGCACCTGTTCCAGGCGGTTGAGGTGCTTGAGGCCCGCGAGCAGTGGCTGCGGTGCCAGGCGCGTGGCGCACAGGCGGACGCAGATGCCGTCCGTCTGCGCGGCCTGGTCGGGCGGCGGCGGTTCGAAGGCGGCGACGATGCGGGTGGACTGCGGCCGAACGGGTGGCCTGTAGCCGCGTGCGCCCAGGCCTCGCGTGAGGGTGATCCGCACGACCGCCTGGTCCAGCCCGTGCGACACCTCGCGCGCCTCGGCGAGCAGCACGCCAGGACCCGGCATCGGCAGGCCCAGCCGGCGACACCCTTCCTCCAGCCGCTGCATGTGTCGCGGCCATAGCGGTGCGCCGGAACCGACGAAGCGGATGGTTTCGAACAGGCCGTCGCCATAGCCGAGCCCGCGGTCCAGCACCGACACCTGGTCCCGCACCTGCCCGTCGACCCGCACGCGCGGAGTCACCCGGTGGCTCCCAGTGCGCGCAACAGGCCGCGGGCCTTGGCGCGGGTCTCGTCCAGTTCCTTCCCGGCCACCGAGTCGGCCACGATGCCGGCGCCGGCGCGCAGGCTGACCTCGCCACCGACCTGGGTGAGCGTGCGGATCAGGATGTTGAGATCGAGCTCGCCGCTGCGGTCGAGGTAGCCGAGCGCGCCGGTGTAGGCGCCGCGCGGCGCCTGTTCGAGCGCCGCGATGATCTCCATGCAGCGAACCTTGGGGCAGCCGGTGATGGTGCCGCCCGGGAAGGTCGCGGCGATCACCTGTCCCGGCGTCACGCCCGCGCGCAAACGCCCGCGCACGTTGGAAACGATGTGGTGCACGTGCGCGTAGCTCTCCACCACCATCAGCTCGTCGACCACGACCGTGCCGGGTGCGCATACGCGGCCCAGGTCGTTGCGCTCCAGGTCGATCAGCATGACGTGCTCGGCGCGCTCCTTCGGGTGGGCGGCGAGTTCGCGGATGCGCGCCGCGTCGTCGTCGCCTGCCACGCGCGGCCGCGTGCCGGCGATCGGCCGCGTCTGCGCCACGCCGCCGCGCACCTCGACCAGCCGCTCCGGCGAGGAGCTGACCACCGCCCAGCCAGGCTGCTGCAGCAGGCCGGCGAACGGTGCCGGGTTGGCGGCGCGCAACGCGCCGTAGAGCGCGGCTGACACGGGCGGCTTCGCGTAACGCGCACGCCAGGCGCGCGAGAGATTCACCTGGAAGATGTCGCCGGCCTGCAGGTGCTCGTGGATGCGTGCGACACCATCGAGGAAACGTGCAGGCGGGTCTTCCTCGAGAGCGACCGGCGCAGGCAGGTCCGGCAGGTCGGGGCCCACGTCCAGGTCCGCTTCCAGCAGGTCGAGCAGACCGGCCTGCCCTTCCTCGGCCACCAGCAGCGTGCGCCCTGCCGCGTGGTCGACGATGACCGCCGCCGGGCAGCGCAGGGCCAGCGCGACCGGCAGCCGGTCGTCGGGCTGCAGGCGCAGGCGCGGTTCGATTTCACCGGCCAGTTCATACGCCAGCAGCAGCACCCAGCCGCCATGGAACGGCAATCCGTCACCCCGTTCCGGCACGCGCTCGGCCTGCCAGGCCGCATCGAGCGCATCGAGGAAACCGCCGCCGTGCACGCGGCCCTGGCCATCGACAAGCCTGCCGTCGCCGAGCAGTGCCAGGCTCTCGCGCGGAAACGCGAACAGGATGTCGTAGCGTGCCTGCGCGCTGCCGCGCACCACGCTTTCGAGGAGACAGGGGTAGCGGTCCGCAAACGCAGCGGCCGGCGCGAGCAGGTCGCGCCGGCCGTCCAGGACCCTCAGGTGGCTGCCCACGCAGCGCTCAATGGCGCCGGAAGACGAGCGTGCCGTTGGTGCCGCCGAAGCCGAAGGAGTTGGAGATCGCCACGTCCACGTCCGCCTTGCGTGCGGTGTGCGGCACGAAGTCCAGGTCGCAACCCTCGCTGGGCTCGTCCAAGTTGATCGTCGGCGGCAGCACCTGGTCGCGCAACGCCAGGATGGAGAAGATCGCCTCGACGCCACCGGCGGCGCCCAGCAGGTGGCCGGTGGTCGACTTGGTCGAGCTCATCGCCAGCTTGTAGGCGTGATCGCCGAACACCTTCTTGGCCGCCATCACCTCGCCCAGGTCGCCCAGCGGCGTGGAGGTGCCGTGCGCGTTGATGTACTGCACCTCGGTGGGGGCGATGCCAGCGTCATCCAGCGCCGCCTGCATGCAGCGCGCCGCACCCTCGCCACCCTCGCTAGGTGCGGTGATGTGGTAGGCGTCGCCGCTCATGCCGAAGCCGACCAGCTCGGCGTAGATTTTCGCGCCGCGCGCCTTGGCGTGCTCGTACTCC
The DNA here is from genome assembly GCF_049727805.1 of Frateuria sp. YIM B11624. Taxonomy (NCBI): domain Bacteria; kingdom Pseudomonadati; phylum Pseudomonadota; class Gammaproteobacteria; order Lysobacterales; family Rhodanobacteraceae; genus Frateuria; species Frateuria sp. YIM B11624. The sequence continues at coordinate 29,981 of NZ_JBCNYA010000039.1, read as the reverse complement.
TCCAGCATCAGCACGCCGGCGCCGTCGGACAGCACGAAGCCGTCGCGATCCTTGTCCCACGGGCGGCTCGCCTTGGTCGGCTCGTCGTTGCGGGTGGACATCGCCTTGGCCGAGCAAAAGCCCGCCATCGCCGTGCCGGTGGTGGCGAACTCGGCGCCGCCGGCAAGCATCACGTCGGCATCGCCGTACTGGATCATGCGCATGGCCAGGCCGATGTTGTGCGTGGCCGTGGTGCAGGCCGTGACGCAGGCGATGTTCGGGCCCTTCAGGCCGAACATGATCGAGAGGTGGCCCGACACCATGTTGATGATCGAGCTGGGCACGAAGAACGGCGACACGCGGCGCGGGCCCTTCTCGTGCAGCTCGATCGAGGTGTCTTCGATGGTGTTCAGGCCACCGATGCCGGCGCCGACCGCCACGCCGATGCGCGGTGCATTGGCCTCGGTGATCTCCAGCCCGGAATCGCGCAGCGCCTGCGTGCCGGCCGCGATGCCGTAATGGATGAAGGGATCCATCTTCTTGACGTCCTTCGGCGGCATCCACTGGGTGGGATCGAAGTCGCGCACCTGGCCGGCGATGCGCGTGGCGTAGCCGGCGGCGTCGAAATGAGTTACCGGGCCGATGCCGCTGACGCCGTTGAGGATGTTGTCCCAGGCGGTGGCGATGTCATTGCCGACCGGCGAGATGATGCCCATGCCGGTCACTACGACGCGTCGTTTACTCATGGATTTGAATCCTTACGTGTTCTCGGCACGCTGCCGCGCAACGGCCAGCGTCTTTCAACCATACGGTATCGGACGTTTCAAAAGGCAGAAACGAAAACTGCGCCAAGGTGGCGCAGCTTTCAGTATCGCCACGTGAACGGGAGCCGCGCCGCCATGGACGCGAAAACCCGCCACGAGCCGATCAGTCCTTGGTGTGGGCCTTGATGTAGTCCACGGCCTGCTGAACGGTGGTGATCTTCTCGGCTTCCTCGTCGGGAATCTCGGTCTCGAACTCTTCCTCGAGAGCCATCACCAGTTCCACCGTGTCCAGCGAATCGGCGCCCAGGTCGTCCACGAACGAAGCGTTCGCCGTGACTTCGTCTTCCTTCACGCCCAGCTGCTCGATGACGATCTTCTTGACGCGCTCTTCGATGGTGCTCATGTTGCCAAACCTCCCAAGGGGTGTGCTTTTTGTCGGGCCGGCACGGGTCCGGCAAAGGACGGCGAATTGTAGTGGCTAAGCGGCCAGGCCGCCATGGCTCCGCCGACAGATTCAAACGCGCGGGCTTTCGGACCGGCGCGAAAGGTCGATTGTCGCCTAAAAACGGATCGTTGGCGACAACCGTGCCATACGTCAGGGCATGTACATGCCGCCGTTGACGTGCAGCGTTTCGCCAGTGATATAGGCCGCGGCCGGCGATGCAAGGAAACCCACCGCCTTGGCAATGTCGCCCGCCTCGCCCAGACGGCCGAGCGCGATCTGCCCCAGCAGCGCCTGCTTCGACTCCTCCGGCAACGAACGCGTCATGTCGGTATCGATGAAACCAGGCGCGACCACGTTGACCGTGATACCGCGCGTGCCGATCTCGCGCGCGAGCGATTTGGAGAAGGCGATGATGCCGGCCTTGGCAGCGGCGTAGTTGGCTTGGCCCGGATTGCCGGTCAGGCCGATCACCGAGGCGATCGAGATGATGCGGCCCTTGCGCGCCTTCATCATGCCGCGCATCACCGCCTTGGAGGTGCGGTAGACCGAGGTCAGGTTGGTGTCGAGGATCGCCTGCCAGTCCTCGTCCTTCATGCGCATCAGCAACTGGTCGCGGGTGATGCCGGCGTTGTTGACCAGGATCGAGACCGCGCCGAATTCCTTCGCGATGGCATCGATCAGTGCGTCGACAGCGGCGCCATCGGTCACGTCCAGTACGCGGCCGTGGCCGCCGTTTGCCGCCAGGCGCTCGCCGATGGCCTTGGCGCCGTTCTCGCTGGTGGCCGTGCCGATCACCGTGGCGCCCATGGCCGCCAGTTCGTCGGCGATCGCCGCGCCGATGCCGCGGCTGGCGCCGGTGACCAGCGCGATTTCTCCTTGCAGGATCTTGCTCATCGTCATGCCCTTTTGCAGGAATCTCTCGGGACGGGCGCGCAGCCCATCCGCTCAATGGTGCTTCAAGCCAGCGCCGCTTCGATGTCGGCCGGCGTGCCGATGGCACGCGCACCCAGGCTCTTGTCGATGCGCTTGATGAGGCCCGCGAGCACCTTGCCCGGGCCGCATTCGAGCACGCGGGTGGCGCCGTTGCCGGCGAGCGCCTGCACGCATTCGGTCCAGCGCACCGGGAGGTAGAGCTGGCGCTGCAGGGCGCCGCGGATCTCCTCCACGCTGCCGTAGCTGCGCGCCTCGGCGTTCTGCACCACGGGGATGGCGGGCAGCGACCACTCGATGGTGGCCATGCGCTCGCCGAGCCGATCCGCCGCCTCGCGCATCAGCGCGCAATGCGAAGGCACCGAGACCGCAAGCTTGACCGCCTTCTTCACGCCCAGTTCGGCGAGCCGGGCCAGTGCACGGTCGACCGCCTCGGCGTTGCCTGCGATCACCAGCTGGCCGGGCGAGTTGTAGTTGGCCGGCGAGACCACCTGGCCCTGCGCGACCTCTTCGCACACCTGCGCGATCTGCGCGTCGTCGCCGCCGAGGATCGCCGCCATCGCACCGACGCCCGACGGCACCGCCGCCTGCATCAGGCGACCGCGCTCGGCGACCAGCGCGGCGGCATCGTGCAGCGACAGCGCGCCGGCGCAGACCAGCGCGCTGTACTCGCCCAGGCTGTGACCGGAGAGCTGCGCCGGGCGCGCGCCGCCGAGCTTGTTCCATACGCGCCACACGGCCACGCTCGCCGCGAGCAACGCCGGCTGCGTGTTCTCGGTGCGGTTGAGCTGTTCCTCCGGACCCTGCTGGCTCATTTCCCACAGGTCGACACCGGCGCCCTGCGAGGCCTCCTCGAAGGTCGCCTGCACGTCCGCGTGGGCGGCGGCCAGGTCGGCCAGCATGCCGACCGATTGCGAACCCTGGCCCGGGAAGACGAAGGCGAGCGAGGTGGAGGTGTCAGTCATCGAAGTGTTCCGTCCAAAAGCAAAGAGACGATGATGCCAGCAGCGGCGCGCGTACGCAGCCGTATCGCGCGATGGCGCGGGTGCGGCCGGGTCGCAGGGCTTCCCCCATCCGCCCTGCGGGCACCTTCCCCCGTGAACGGGGGAAGGATCGGCGGTGGGCGCCCAAGTGAGCCTTCCCCCGCTTGCGGGGGAAGGTGCCGACAGGCGGATGGGGGAAGTCTTGCCTCGAACCGGCATCCCCAAACGACGATGCCGCCCGAAGGCGGCATCGCACGAGACGCGACCGGGCTCAGTAGCGCAGCAGCGCCGAAGCCCAGGTGAAACCGCCGCCGAACGCTTCCAGCAGCAGGTTCTGTCCGCGCTGCACCTTGCCCGAGCGCACCGCGTAGTCCAGCGCCAGCGGCACCGAACCGGAGGACGTGTTGGCGTGCTTGTCGACCGTCACGATGACCTGGTCCATCGACATGTTCAGCCGCTTGGCGGTCGCCTCGATGATGCGCAGGTTGGCCTGGTGCGGAATCAGCCAGTCCAGTTGCGAGGCCTCCATGCCGGCGGCCGTGAGGGTCTGTTCGACCAGCGAGTCGAGCGTCTTGACCGCCACCTTGAACACCTCGCGGCCGGCCATCTTGATGCGCACGCCGTGGTTGGGCTCGTCGCGGAAACCGGCGGACACGCCGACCGGGTTCCACAGCAGTTCCTTGTAGCCGCCGTCGGCATGCATGCAGGTGGCGTAGATGCCCGGCTCGTCGCTGGCCTCGAGCACGACTGCGCCAGCGCCGTCGCCGAACAGCACGCAGGTCTCGCGTTCCTTCCAGTCGATCATGCGGGTCAGCGTCTCGGCGCCGATCACCAGCGCCTTCTTGGTCTGGCCGCTGCGGATGAACTTGTCCGCCACGCCCAGCGCGTAGACGAAGCCCGAGCAGGCGGCATTGACGTCGAACGCGGCGCAGCCGTTGGCACCCAGGCGGTTCTGCACCAGGCATGCGGTGGAGGGGAAGATCAGGTCTGGCGTGGTGGTGCCCAGCACGATCAGGTCGAGCTCGGAGGCCTTCACGCCGGCCGCCGCCAGCGCGCGCTCGGCGGCGAGGAAGGCCAGGTCGCCGGTGGTCTCGCCCTCGGCGGCCACGTGGCGCTGGCGGATGCCGGTGCGGGAATGGATCCACTCGTCGCTGGTCTCGACGAATTTCTCCAGGTCGAAGTTGCTCAGCACGCGCTCGGGCAGCGCGCTGCCGGTGCCGGTGATGCGGGCGTAGGTCGAAGCCATGGACTTTCCATCTGCATGCGGGGGCGATGGCTGGACCTGGAGGCTTCGCCGCCAGGCTTCCGTCCACGCCGGAGCCGCAACGTTACGTTCGCGGACGCCGAAACGCAAAGCGGCGCGTCGCCGCGCCGCCCTGTGGCGTCCGGTGGAAGCCGCTTACTCGGCGTCGACGGCCGCGGCGGTGTCGATCACCTTCTTGCCGCGGTAGTAGCCGTCCTTGGTGACGTGGTGGCGCAGGTGCACTTCGCCGCTGGTCGGATCGGTCGCCAGCTGCACGGTCTTGAGCTTGTCGTGCGAACGACGCATGCCGCGGGTGGACGGGGTCTTGCGGCTCTTGGCAACGGCCATGGGTGTATCTCCGGCTTCAATCGGTTTTCTTGAGTTCGCGCAAAACCGCGAACGGGTTGTCGTTCGGCTCCGCCACGGATTCGTCCGGGCCGGGGCCAGTCACATCGGCTGGCAGGCTGCTGTCCGGATTGACCGGCACCAGCGGCAACGCCAACAGCAATTCGTCCTCGATCACGTCGGCCGGATTCAGCTTGCCGTCGTCCTCGACCAGCAGTGGCTCGCTACCGGGCGGCAGGGCCGCCTCCTCGCGCTCGCTGCGGATCAGACCGAGCCGGCTGTCCACCGTCAGGGGCAGCACGAACGGTTCCAGCGTCCGCTGACAGGTCAGCGTCAGCGGCGCCTCGACATGCACCTGCAGGTAGGCCGTGCCGAACTCGTCGCGACCGAAATCCAGTGCATACTGCGCCGCCCCTTCGTTGCCGGCCAGCATCCCGCACAGGCGGGACATGGCGGCCACGGGAAGCGTCCCGGCAAACGAACGCCGCGCCGAGACCATGCGCCAAGCGTCCACGGACTCTGGCAGTGTCACGGACATAATCGCGAAATCTTAAGGTCCATACGGGTTCCGAGTCAACCGAGCGGCCCCGGACTTTGCCTGTCGCCGGGACTGCGGCAGACTGCCCTTCCGACCTCACCGGTTCCGCCCGTGCCCGCTTCCCTAGCCTTCGGCCTTGCCGCGATGCTCCTGCTGCTGGCGGGTGCGGGCGCGTTCGTGCTGCTGGGCCGGCGGCGGCGGCTGGAGCGGCGCAGCCACAGCATGCACCAGTTGCTGGAGCTGGCCGACCAGCTCGAAGCGGACCTGAAGACCTGCCGCAGCGGCCTCAAACAGGCCCACGCGGTGATGTCGCTCAACCCCGACCAGCCGGCGGCCGGCGAGCAGGAGGCCAAGCAGGCGATCGACGCCGGCCTCCGCTCGCTGCTGCAGCAGCGGCTGTGGATCCGCGATTGCGCGCCCGACGCCAGCCAGCAGGGCCTGGACGAGGCCGCGGCCGACATGAGCCAGACCCGCGCGCGGCTGCGCCCGCTGGTGCGTGCACTGGAACGCGCGCACCACGAGCTCGACGACGCCATGCGCGAGCACATCCGCCGCGAACCGGATCTATGAGCCGGCTGGTCCTGGGCTCCACCTCGCGCTATCGCGCGGAACTGTTGCGCCGGCTGGTGGCCGGGTTCGAGCAGCGCGCCCCGGGCACCGACGAAACCCTGGCTCACGGCGAGGCTCCGTCCGAGGGCGCCCTGCGCCTGGCCGTCGCCAAGGCCGAGGGCGCGGCGCGCGGACTGTCCGACGCGCTGGTGATCGGTTCGGACCAGATCGCCGAACTCGATGGCCGTGCGTTGGGCAAGCCCGGCACCATCCAGGCGGCGCAGGCCCAGCTGGCCGACTGCTCCGGCCGCGAGGTGCGCTTCCATACTGGGCTTTGCCTGCTCGATACGCGCGACGGCCGGCGTCATACGCACCTGGATACCACCTGCGTGCGCTTCCGGCAGCTCACCGATGCCGAGATGGCCCGCTACGTCGCGCGCGAGCTGCCGCTGGACTGCGCCGGCAGCTTCAAGTGCGAGGGTTTGGGCATCGCCTTGTTCGAGCGCATCGACAGCAGCGACCCGACCGCCCTGGTCGGCCTGCCGCTGATCGCACTGGCCCGGCTGCTGCGCGACGCAGGCCTGGCCGTTCCGTAGATCCGTAGGGTGGGCTTCAGCCCACCGATCGTCGTGTGTCGCAAAACGGTGGGCTGAAGCCCGCCCTACGGCTGCCGCACGGCCTGCGCGTTGCGCCAGAACAGGCATTGCGTCGGATCGGACGGCCGCGGCAACGGTGCTGCTGGCACCCGCCCGCGATAGTAGGCGAAGCTCTTGCGGCCATCGAACAGCACCTGCCGCGCGACCAGCCGCGGCGCCTCGATGCTGCCGCAGATGCTGCCCAGGCGTTCCAGCTTCTCGCGCTCGCGCATCACTTCGCTCACCACCAGCAGCATCGGCTCGCCAGCATGCGCGGCGCGCAGCCCGGCCTCGTTCCGATGCCAGATCGCCAGCTGCGGTGCGCGGCCGTGCTTGACGTTGAGCGAGCTGTCCAGCGAATACACCGGCCTTTGGCCGTCCAACTGGAACTCCAGTTCCGCGGCCAGCATGAAATTGTCGGCCACCAGCATCGCATCCTGGCGTTGCAGCAGCCCGCGCGCCTCCGACGCGCTCTCGCGCCATCCCACGAAGTTGGTCGGGAATGCCTTGCTCGAGGCCAGCACGTCGACGCCCTGTGGGCTCGCGGCCAGCGCGAGATAGCCCAGTCCAAGCAGGGTGCCGAGGCCGCCCAGGACGCCACCGGCCGCCGTCGCCACGCGCCAGCCCCGTCCCGTCTCGCGGCACAGCATAGGCAACACGGCCAAGAGCGGCAGGTAGCCGGGCAGCGGCCAGTGCGCGCGGAAGCGCAGGTCGTCGGCGAATAGCCCGAACAGGAAGTACGGCACGAGAAAACCGATCGAAGTCCAGGCGACAAGGTCCCAAGGCGCACCGTCGCCACGCCGTCGCCAGCTTTGCCACAACGCCCACAGCAGCACGACGTAGAGCACCGGCGTGCAGGCGACCGCCTGCTCGATCGGCTGCACCAGTGCGTCGGCGTGGAAACGCCACGGATTGCGGTCGACCAGTTGGAATGCGAGCCCCGCACCGTGCTGGCGCCAGTTCGACACGGCCAGCGGCAGCAGCCCCAGCGCCGCCACGCCGAGCGCCAGCCACAGGCCGCCGCGTCGCCACTGCGCGCGGCCGCGTGGCGTGCAGGCGAGCAGCAACAGTCCGGCGAGCATCGCCATGGCGGCGCGGTAGTGGGTCATCCACGCGATGGCCAGCGCGAGGCCCAGCAGCAGCCAGTCGCGCACGCGGTCCCCATCCATCGCGCGCAGCAGCGCGTGGAGCGCCACGGCGATCGCCAGCGTCAGCGGCACGTCGGGCATCGCCATCACGCCGAAGGTGCCCGCCAGCGGCAGCGCCAGGCACAACAGACCCGCCTGCCAGCCGACGCGCGCATCGAAGGCGCACCGCCCGAACGCCACCACGACCCACGGCAGCGCGCTGCCCAGCAACAGGAACGGCCAGCGCATGCCCACCAGGCCATGCCCCGCGACGCGCTCGCCCAGCCAGATCAGCCACGCCGTCAGCGGCGGCAGGTCACTGTAGCCCCAAGCCGGATGACGGCTTTCCAGCCAGTAGAACGCCTCGTCGCCGAACGGCGACATCGTCGCGGCGACCAGGCACTTGAGAACCAGCAGGACGGCGAACGCGATGAGGAATGCGCCTCGCCAGCGCGCGAGGCCGGCCGCTACACTCGACCGGCCCTCCCCGCGTTCCGCCCGTGCCAACTGCCAGGAACCCATGTCCGCCACCACTCCCCTGCCCGAAGAAACGCTCCGTCCGCGCCTGGAAGCGGCCATGGCCCAGGTCAACCACGTGCTGCTCGGCAAGCCGCGCCAGGTCAAGCTGGCCTTCACCTGCCTGATCGCCGGCGGCCACCTGCTGATCGAGGACGTGCCCGGCGTGGGCAAGACCACGCTGGCGCATGCGCTGGCCGCGAGCTTCGCGCTGGAGTTCCAGCGCGTGCAGTTCACCAGCGACCTGCTGCCGTCGGACATTATCGGGGTCAGCGTGTTCGAGCGCGAGACGGGCCAGTTCCGCTTCCATCCCGGCCCGATCTTCACCGGCCTGATGCTGGCCGACGAGATCAACCGCGCCACGCCCAAGACGCAGAGCGCGCTGCTGGAGGCGATGGCCGAAGGCCAGGTCACCGTGGACGGCCAGACGCACGTGCTGGCGCAGCCGTTCTTCGTCGTCGCCACGCAGAACCCGCTCGACCTGCACGGCACCTTCCCGCTGCCGGATTCGCAGCTGGACCGCTTCATGCTGCGCATCTCGCTCGACTACCCCGACGCGGCCGCCGAGCGCGCGCTGCTGGCCGGCAGCGATCGCCGCGACCTGCTGGCCCAGCTCACCCCGCAGCTGGATGCGCCGAGCTTGGCCGCCTTGCACCGCCAGGCGCAGGGCATCACCGCCAGCAGCGCCCTGCTCGATTACCTGCAGGCGCTGCTCGCAGCCAGTCGGCGCCACGCCGACATCCGCGTCGGCCTGTCGCCGCGCGCCGGCATCGCCCTGCTCGGCGCCGCGCGCGCCTGGGCCTTGCTGAGCGGCCGCGGCCACGTGCTGCCGGAAGACATCCAGGCGCTGTTCGTGCCGCTCGCCGCACATCGGCTGGTGCCCTCGCGCGGCGCCAGCGGAGATGCGCTGGCCCGCGCGCTGCTGGCCGATACCGCGGTCGACTGACCGTGCGCGACGCGTTGCGCCGCCTGCAGCAGCTGGCCGAGCGCCGGCTGCCCGCGCTGACACGCTTCCGCCGCGCGGAGCCGATGCCGATCGAACTGAACCGGCGGCGCATCTACATCGTGCCGACCGGCTTCGGCATCGGCTTCACCGTGCTGCTGCTGGTGATGCTGGTTGGCTCGCTCAACTACTCCAACAACGCGGCGCTGCTGCTCACCTGCCTGCTCGGCGCGGCCGGCGCCGCCAGCATGCTGGTCGCGTTCCGCACGCTCGACGGCCTGGCGCTGGCCAGCGTCCGTGCCGGCCAGGCGATCGCCGGCGAGCCGCTGGCGCTGACGCTGGAGTTCGAATCGACGCGGCCGCGCAGCGCGATCCGGGTCGACCTGGGCGGCGCCTGCCAGGCCTTCGCCATCGATGCCTCCGGCAAGGCCGACCTCACCCTGCCGCTCGCCACCCGCAAGCGCGGCTGGCAACCGCTGCCGCGCCTGCGCGTATGGACGACCTGGCCGCTGGGGCTCTTCCGCGCCTGGAGCTGGATGCATCCGGAGCAGTCCGTGCTGGTCTGGCCGCGTCCCGAAAACGGCGGCCCGCCGCCGCGACTGCCTGCGGACGAAGGCCTGCGCCCGCGCCTGCATCGTGGCGAAGACCTGGCCGCCCTGCGCGACTACCGCAGCGGCGACCCGCGCAAGCACATCGCCTGGAAGGCCAGCGCGCGCCTGGGCCAGCTGTTGAGCAAGGATTTCGAGCAGCCCGAGTCGCGCCCCGAATGGCGGCTGGACTGGCGCGAGCTGGAAGGCATGGATCCCGAGGCGCGCATCGCGCGCCTGGCCCGCTGGCTGGGCGAGGCCCACGCCGAGGGCCGCCGGCACAGCCTGTGGCTTCCCTCCCAGCCGATCGAAGTCGGCAGCGGCCCCGGCCACTACGCGCGCTGCATGAGCGCACTGGCGTCGCTGCCATGATCGCGCTCATGCGCCGCCGTGCCGAACCCGTCCTGGGCACGCACGCATTCGACCTGCTCTGCCTGACCATGGGCTGCGTGCTCGGTGTGCACGCCTCGCACCTACCGTGGTGGCTTGTCGCCGCATTGGCGCTCGTGCTGGTGGTGCGCTGGTGGCAACGCCGCCATTCCGGCGCACGCTCGCCGCTGCTGCTCAAGCTGCCGCTGCTGGCCCTGCTGGCGGTGGCCGTGGTGTTCACCTACGGCACGATCTTCGGGCAGGAACCCGGTTCGGCGCTGGCCGTCGGGCTCCTCGTGCTCAAGCTGCTGGAAAGCGAAACGCCGCGCGACGCCAAGGTCGGCGTCAGCTTCGCCTGCTTCGGACTGATGGCCGCGCTGCTGTTCGACCAGGGACTGGTCGCCACCTTCGTGGTGGCAATGGGCCTGCTGCCCGCCCTGGCCACGCTGCGCGCATTGGAACCGGCGCAGGCGCCGGCCAGCCTGCCGCGTGCACTGCTCCCGGGACTGACCCTGCTCGCCGCCGCCGTCCCGCTGGCCCTGCTCGCCTTCGCGCTGGTGCCGAGGTTGAGCTCGCCGTTGTGGGGCGCGGCCAGCCGCAGCGAGGCGCGCACCGGCCTGAGCGACCGCATGTCGCCGGGCAACTTCACCGAGCTGCTGACCGACGACCGCCCGGCCATGCGGGTCAGCTTCAACGGCCCGCCGCCCGCGCCCGAGCTGCGCTATTTCCGTGCCTACGTGATGTGGCTGTATGACGGGCGTACCTGGGAGCACGTGCAGCTGCGCCGCGCCGACGGCCGCGCGCGCCCGCTGGAGACGCTCGAGGCCAGGGTCACCACCGGTTACCAGATCGACCTGGAACCGACCGACAGCACCGTGCTGCCCGCCCTGGGCATGCCGCTGGCGGCGCCGGAGGACGCACGCCTCAGCCCCGATCGCGAGGTGCTCAGCGACAAGGCCGTGCGCGAGCCGCTGCACTACGCGCTGCGCTCGGCCGTGCATTACAGCCTGCAAGTGCAGCTACCGGAGGCCGCCAGGCGCTTCGCCCTGCGCCTGCCGCACGGATTCAACCCGCGCACCCACGCACTGGCCGCCCAATGGCGCACGCGCTATGGCGCCGACGACCAGGCGATCGTCGCAGCGGCGCTGGCGCTGTTCCACGACGGCGGCTTCCGTTACACGCTGGCGCCGGCGCCGCTGGGCCGCGACGCGGTGGACGATTTCCTGTTCGACACGCGCGAAGGTTTCTGCGAGCACTACGCATCTTCCTTCACCGTACTGATGCGCGCCGCCGGCATCCCCGCCCGCGTGGTCACCGGCTACCAGGGCGGCTACTGGAACCCGCTGGGCAACTACCTGCTGGTGCGCCAGTCCGACGCGCACGCATGGAGCGAGGTATGGCTGGAAGGTCGCGGCTGGGTGCGCGTCGATCCGACCGCCGCGGTGCGCCCGGAGCGCGTCAGCCTGGGCGCGGCCGCCGCGGCCGGCGACCAGCTCGGCTGGGCGCAGACCAGTTGGCTGGCTTCGCTGCGCAACCGCTGGGACGTGGTCAACCACTGGTGGACCCAGGGCGTTATCGGGTTCGATGCGCTGCGCCAGCGCGGCCTGCTGACGCCGTTCGGCATCCGCGAGACTGGTACGGCGATGCTCGGCATGCTGCTGGCGATCGGCACCTCGCTGTTCGTGGCCATCGGCGTGGGCTGGGCGTTGTGGCGGCGTGAACGGCCGGAGCCGTTGCGCCAGGCGTTGCGCCGGCTGGAGGCCAGGCTTGCGCGCGCCGGCATCACGCGGCGTCGCAGCGAAGGGCCGCAACATTACCTGCGCCGCGCCGCACGGGCCCTGCCCGTGCAGCGCGACGAACTGGAGCGACTGATGGACCGCTACCTCGAACTGCGCTATGCCCACGACGAACCGGTGCCTGAACTGCTGCGGGAATTCCAGCGGGCGGTACGGGAATTCCGGCCGCGTCGCGTGGTCAAATGAACGTCAATGCGGTCGTCCGGCACAAACCGCTGTCTCCCGGGAGAACCACCATGTCCTTTCCTTATCGTCCCCTGGCACTGGCCACCGGCTTCGGCCTGCTGACCGCCTGCGCAACGATGCCCCAGCCGCTGCAGGGCACCTACTCCGACGTGAGCACGGCCAGCGCCCAGCAGGGTGGCGCCGGCGGTGCGAAGGTGCGCTGGGGCGGCGAAATCATCAAGACCGAGCCGGGTCCGCAGCAGACCTGCTTCTATCTGTTGTCCCGCCCGCTCGACAAGCAGGCACGGCCCGAATCCGGCACCAGCGGCGCCACCGAGGGGCGTTTCGTCGCCTGCCACGACGGCTTCTACGATCCGGAAGTGTTCACCCGCGGCCGCGAGCTGACCGTCACCGGCACCCTGCACGGCACCGTGACCAAGAAAGTGGGCGAGTACGACTATGCCTACCCCCGAGTGGAGGCCGACGTGGTCTACCTGTGGCCGAAGCGGCCGCTGACCGTGCGTTACCCGCCTGGCTACTACGACCCGTTCTGGGGCCCGGGCTGGGGTCCGTACTGGGGGCCGGGCTGGGGCCCGTGGGGCGATCCGTTCTGGAACCGCCCGCGCGTGATCGTGGTGCGCCCGGCGCCTGCGCCCGCGCCGAAGCCTGGTCACAAGTAGCGCGCGCTTCCAAGCGCACAAAAAAACGCCGGCCTCGCGCCGGCGTTTTTTTACGCTCCTGTGCCTTCAGCCCGGCGGCCAGCCGAGCCGGCGTCCGGCCAACAGATGCACGTGCAGGTGGAACACGGTCTGCCCGCCATGCTCGTTGCAGTTGACCACGGCGCGGTAGCCCTGCTCGGCGAACCCTTCCTGCTTCGCATAATCGGCGACGGCGAGCAGCAGCTTGCCGAGCAGTTCGGCGTCGCCCGGCTGCGCGTCGTTCAGGGTCGGCAGCGGCTTCTTCGGGATGAACAGCACGTGCACCGGCGCCTGCGGGTTCAGGTCGCGGAAGCCGACCACGTCGTCGTTCTCGTAGACGATCTCGGCCGGGATTTCACGCCGGATGATCTTGCCGAAGATGGTATCGCCCATGCCTGACTCCTCGCGTGGATTCACAGACGCAGCAGCATACCCTGCGAGCGCGGCGCGCTCAGCCGGAAACCGAACTGCTCGTAGAGCCGGCAGGCTTCGCCATCGGCGAGCAGCGTCACGATCACGCCCCTGGGCGCACGGTGACGCGCCTCGTCCATCAGTGCCGCCATGACACGCCGACCGAGGCCGCGCCGCTGCCAGTCCGGCCGTACGGCGATGTCGACCACCTGCAGGAAGAGCGCCCCGTCACCGACCATCCGGCCCATCGCCACCAGCTCGTCGCCGACACGCAGGCTGACCGCGCACCAGCTGGCCGGCAGCCCGGTCGCGGCGGCTGACTCGTTCATGGGACTCAGGCCCGCGGCCTGGCGCAAGCCGCAGTATTCGGCGGGCGTGGGTGCTGCGTAGGCCAGCTGCGGCTCGCCGATGCTCATGCCGGCGCGCGGATCATTCCAGCGCCTGGCGGCTGCCGAAGGCGTGCGCGAGCGTGCCGCGGTCGACGTATTCGAGCTCGCCGCCCAGCGGCACGCCGTGGGCCAGGCGGGTCGGCTTCACGCCGCCGGCGTGGGCCAGTTGCGCCAGGTAGTGCGCGGTGGCCTCGCCTTCGACGGTCGGATTGGTGGCGATGATCATCTCCTCGATCTCGCCCTCGCCCAGGCGCGCGCTCAGCTGCGCCAGGCCCAGTTCCTCCGGGCCGAGGCCGTCCAGCGGCGACAGGCGCCCCAGCAGCACGAAGTACTGCCCGCGGTAGCCGGTGGCCTGCTCGATGGCGGCGAGATCGGTCGGCGATTCGACCACGCACAGCACGTGGCGGTCGCGGCTGGCGCTGGCGCACAGCGCGCACACCGGCTCCTCGCTGAAGTTGCGACAGCGCGTGCAGTTGCCGATGCGCTCCATCGCCTCGCGCAGCACGCCGGCCAGTTTCAGGCCGCGCGTGCGCTCGCGCTCCAGCAGATGGAAGGCCATCCGCTGCGCGCTCTTGCCGCCCACGCCGGGAAGGCAGCGCAGGGCTTCGATGAGGTCGGCGAGAAGGGGGGAGCCTGTCATTGCGTAGGGCCTGGAAACTAGCCGGACGCCATCCCCGCTCCCGCGGGAATGACGCTTCCGAAGACCAGCGTTTCGTCAGAACGGCATCTTGAAGCCGGGCGGCAGGTTCATGCCGGCAGTGACGCCGCCGAGCTTGCTGCGGCTGGCCTCGGCCACCTTGTTGACCGCATCGTTGACGGCGGCGGCGACCAGGTCCTCGGCCATCTCCGGGTCGTCGGCGAACAGCTTGCGGTCGATCTGCACCCGACGCACTTCGTGCGCGCCGGTCATCAGCACGGTGACCAGGCCACCGCCGGCGCTGCCGGTGACTTCCATCCGCGCAATCTCCTCCTGCGCGCGCTTCATGTCTTCCTGCATGCGCTGGGCCTGCTGCATCAACTGACCGATCTGGCCTCTCATGGCATGTCTCCGTTCAACTTTCGATGGGCTTGATGGATTGCGGCACCACGCGGGCGCCGAATTCGCGCTTGAGCGACTGCACCAGCGGGTCTTCCTCGATCGCCTGTTCGGCGGCGCTCTGCGCGCTTTCGCGCGCCGAGGCGGCGCGGGCGGCCGGCGTTTCCGCGGCGCCCTGGCTGTCGGCGACGAAACGCAGCTTGATGCGCTCGCCCAGCGTGTCGCTGATGCGGTCGGCCATCTGGCCGACCATGGGTTCGACGGCCAGGTGCATGTGCGCCGGCTGCAGCGCCAGCACCAGCGTGTTGCCGTCGCGCTCGCGCAGCGCGGCGTTCTGCGCCAGCTGGCCGAGCGGGCCGCGCAGGCCAGCCTGTTCGATCAACGCGTCCCAACGCGGCAAGCCGCGGGCATCGGTCGCCACGGGCGCACGTGCAGCGGGCGCCGCGGGGGCTGCAACGGCAGGTGCCGGCTGGGTGCGGGACGCCGGCGCGTGCGCCACGGCGGGTGCGCTGCGCGGCGCGGTTGCCGCTGGGCGCGGCGCCGGTTGGGCTGTGCGTTCGCCCCGTACCGGCTCGCCTGCTTCGCCCGGACGGAACGCCAGCATGCGCAGCAGCGCCATCTCGAAGCCGGTGCGTGCGTCGGGCGCCAACGCCAGGTCGCGGCGGCCAGTGGTGGCGATCTGGTAATAGAGCTGCACGTCTTCCGGCTGCATGCGCTCGGCCAGTGCGCTGAGCACCTCCTCCGCTTCGCCGTCGCCCTCGCCGCGGTAGCCGGGCACCAGTTGCATCAGCTGGATGCGGTGCAACGTGGCGGCCAGATCGTCGAGCACGCCGCCGAAGTCGGGCGAGTACGAGGCGATGCGCTCGCACTCGGCCATCAACCGCGCGCCGTCGCCGTCGGCCAGCGCATCGAGCACGCCCAGCACCTGGCCGCGCGCCACGCTGCCGAGCATGGCGCGCACGTCGTCGGCCTTGAGCGCGCCGCCGCCGTAGGCGATCGCCTGGTCCAGCAACGACAGGCCGTCGCGCAGCGAACCGTCGGCGCCGCGCGCCAGTTCGCCGATCGCGGCGTCCTCGTAGGCGATCTGCTCGGCATCGAGGATGTGGCGCATCTGGCCGGAGATCTGCTCGGGCAGCAGGCGCTTGAGGTTGAACTTGAGGCAACGCGAAAGCACCGTCACCGGGAGCTTCTGCGGATCGGTGGTCGCCAGCAGGAACTTCACGTGCGGCGGCGGCTCCTCCAGCGTCTTCAGCAACGCGTTGAAGGCCGGCTTGGAAAGCATGTGCACCTCGTCGACCAGGTACACCTTGAAGCGGCCGCGCGCAGGTGCGTACTGCGCGTTCTCGATCACCTCGCGCACGTCGTCCACGCCGGTGTTGCTGGCCGCATCGATCTCCAGCAGATCCACGAAGCGGCCCGCATCCACCGCGGTGCACACCGCGCACTCGCCGCAGGGATCGGCCGACTCGCCTCGCTCGCAGTTGAGCGACTTGGCGAAGATGCGCGCGATGGTGGTCTTGCCCACGCCGCGGGTGCCGGTGAACAGGTAGGCGTGGTGCATGCGCCCGGTATCCAGCGCGTTGGTCAGCGCGCGCACCACGTGTTCCTGCCCGACCAGCTCGACGAACTTGCGCGGGCGCCACTTGCGGGCGAGAACCTGATAGGACATGCGTGACTACCTTGGGGCGAACAGCGATTGTGCCAAGGTCGGCCGGGAGCGGCAAAGAGCGCCCCCATCCGCCTTCGGCACCTTCCCCCGTAGAACGGGAGAAGGCTCGACAAGAAGGTTCGGCGCAGGTCCTTCCCCCGCCTGCGGGGGAAGGTGCCCGAAGGGCGGATGGGGCGGCCTTGCCTCGGCCCCGAAATGGCGGCGGCCCCGCCAGCCACACCCCGGCACCCGAATCATCCACTACCGTTGCTTCCTTCCGGACCTGGCGGGGTTTGCGGACTATCGTCGCGGGGGGACCGACGGGGCCACCATGGACGTGGGCGCTCAGGCCCTAAACAAAACTGGCGGAGAGGGCGGGATTCGAACCCGCGATACGGGGATAAGCCGTATACACACTTTCCAGGCGTGCTCCTTCAACCACTCGGACACCTCTCCGGATCTTCCCTGCCGGCCCTGGGGGCTGGCAAAGAAGCGGAAGGATAGCGGCAGGCCTTGGCGGAGACAAGCCGACAGGCGGGCTCTCCTCCATCCGCGCCCGCGGCGGTAGATGCGGTTCGCGCTAGCCCGCGTCCGACCGCGGCGGTTGCGCCGCAGGAAGCGCAACGGCCTCGCCAGTCTTCGCGATCGCGTAGCCCCGTGCGCGCAACTGTTCGCCATCGGCCGCGCTGCCATAGTGATAGAGCACGAGCTGCCGGCGCAGGCCTTCGTCGTACTCGCGCTCCAGGTCATCCACGCCGCTGTGCGACGGATTGCCGACCAGCCCGCAATCGTGCAGAACGCACTCATCGGACGCCGCGTACTGCGCCAGCATTTCGGGCACCGGCCGGGTATCGCCGGTGAACACGAAGCTGCCGTAAAGCGCCAAGCCGAACGACGTGCCCGGCCGGTGGTGCCGGGTGGGAAACACGTCGAACCACCAGCCGTCCAGCCAGAAGCCGCGGCTGCACGGCACCAGCCGGAACGCTTCCCAGAAATTGACGCCGCCCTCGGCCAGCACGCCCGGATAGTCGGCCACGCGCGCCTGCAACCAAGGCACCAGCGCGGCGTGGGTGAACACGCGGACGCTGCCACGCAGCACATCGTCGAACCAGAGCCGGGTGAACAGCCGCTCCATGCCGCCGACGTGGTCCAGGTGCGTATGGGTGAGGTAGATCGCGCGCGGCAGCTCGCCGTAGGCGGCCTTGTATCGGTCCAGCGTGTCCGGACCGCAGTCGATCAGCAACACGGGCTTGCCGTCGCGCTCGAGCACCGCGGCCGACGAACCCAGCTCGACCGCATGGGCGGCGCCGACGCCGAGGAAGCGCAACGACCAGTTCATGCGCCCATCGTCCGTTCGTAGCCGTAGACCAGCGGGCCCCAGATGGCCGCCTGGAAATCGGGAATCCGTTCGACGGCGCCGAGCTTGACCAGCGAACGGCGCAGCCGCGCCAGGTTCGCCAGCCGCCAGGCCTCGGCCGGGTTGCGCAGCGTGCCGCGGTCGAAGTCGATCAGGTAAAGCGCGCCGGGCGTGACCAGCACGTTGTGCGCGTTGAGATCGGCGTGCCGGATACCCTCGCGATGAAAGCGCGCGACCAGCGCACCGGTCTCGCGCGCCAGGTCGGCATCCAGCCGGCCGTCGGTCAGGGACTGCGCCAGCGTGCGCGCGTCGTCGATGCGCCGGGTGATCAGATCGGCGGTATAGGACAACCCGCGGCGGCGGTAACGCGCCGCGACCGGTTGCGGGGCCGGCAGTTCCAGGGCAGCGACGTGCGCCAGCAAGCGGAACTCGGCGAAGCTGCGGGTGTGCGCGGCCCCGGTCCACAGGTAGCTGTCGCGATTGAACCTCGCGACCAGGCCGCCGCGGTGGTAGTGCCGCAGCACGCACGTGCCGGCCGGCGTATCGATCACTGCCACGCCGCCGCGTCCGCCCCCCTGCGCCTCGAGCGCGCCGCGGGCGCGCCAGTAGCCGGTGTCGAACCAGTCGCCGTCGACCGGCAGCGATGCATCGGACAGCACCGCACCGCCGGCTTCCTCGCGGATCTGCTCCTGCATCATCATGTGCGGTCGAAGGAGACGTTCATGCCGGTCGATTCTAGCCCAAGCCCCCTGCCCGCTCCCGCCGCGCTGTGCCTGCTGCGCACCTCGGCGATCGGCGATGTCACCCACGTCGTGCCGCTGGTGCGCACGCTGCAGCAGGCCTGGCCGCAGACCGCGCTGACCTGGGTGGTGGGCAAGCTCGAACGCAAGCTGGTAGGCGACATCGAAGGCGTGGAGTTCGTGACCTTCGACAAGCCGGCGGGCTGGCGCGGCATGCGCGAGGTGCACGCCGCGCTGCGCGGGCGGCGCTTCGACGCACTGCTGCAGATGCAGGTGGCGCTGCGCTCGAACCTGTTGAGTCTCGGCGTCTCCGCCAGGCGCCGCATCGGCTATGACCGCGCACGCTCGAAGGACCTGCACGGCCTGGTCGTCGACGAACGCATTCCCGCGCGCACCGGCGAGCACGTGCTCGATGCGATCGGCAGCTTCTGCGAGCCGCTGGGCCTGAAGCAGACGCAGGTGCGCTGGGATATCCCGATTCCCGACGACGCACGCGCCTGGGCGGAACAGCAGCTGCCGGGCGGCACGCTCACGCTGCTGGTCAGCCCCACTTCCAGCCATGCCCTGCGCAACTGGTATCCGGAACGCTACGCGGCGGTGATCGACCATGCGCTGGCCCGTGGCTGGCGCGTGGTCCTGGTCGGCGGGCCCTCGCCCGGCGAACGGACCATGGCCGATGCCGTGCTGGCGGCCTGCAAGCGCCAGCCGCTGGACCTGACCGGCAAGGACACGCTCAAGCGGCTGCTGGCCATGCTCGCCCGCGCACAGTTGCTGCTCACGCCCGACTCCGGGCCGATGCACATGGCCAACGCCGTCGGCACCAAGGTGCTCGGCTTGCATGCCGCAAGCAACCCTAGCCGGTCCGGACCCTATTCGGACCGCAGCTGGTGCGTGGACAAGTACGACGAGGCCGCGCGACGCTTCCTCGGCAAGCCGGCGAGCGAACTGGCGTGGGGGACGAAGATCGAGCGGCCCGGCGTGATGGGTCTGATCGGCGTGGACGACGTGGTCGAGCGCTTCGAAGCGTTCGCGTCCTCGCATGCGCTCCCCTGAGCGCTTCCCCTCACCGCGACGCGGGAGGGGTGCGGACCCGGGGATTCAAGCAGCTCGTCACGCGCCCGGCGCGCGGTAGTCCTGGTAGGACTTCTCTTCCACCAGTTGCGAGCCCAGCTTGAGGTTGATCTCGCGCTTGACCGCCGCGCGCACGTCGTTGCGGAAGTACACCGAACGCGCCAGCTCGACGAACTCGGCATCGAAGGCCTGCGCCTTTTCCTTCAGGCGGATGCGGTCCTCGATGTCCCACAGCGCCTCGTTGACGGCCAGCAGCCGTGCGCGCTCGTCGGCGATGTCGGTCTGCGAGGCGGCGTCGTTGGCCCAGGTCGCGTTGAGCAGGTCCAGCTCGTTGCGCACGTTGGCGAGCTTGGCCGGATCGCTGATCTGGCGCGCCTTGATTTCCAGGATGGTGATCTTGTCGATCAGCTCGCCGTAGGAGACCGGGACTTGGATGAGGCTCATGGGGACTCCTAAGAATCAGGGATAATCGACGACGTCGGCGACCAGCCACGGGTGGGCCGCGGCGGCGAACGCGCGCTGTTGCTGCAGGGCGCAAGCAGCGCGGATGTCGCCGTCCATCGCGCGATCGCGGTGCATGAAGGCGATCCGCTCGCGCAACAGGGCATGGGCGGTCTGCACGGCGGTGCCGGCGTGGAAGTTCTCGCTGGCAGCCAGTGCCGCCATCAGCTGACGCACCTCCTGCTCGAACTGCGCGTAGTGCGGATGGTCCTCGCGCGGCGCGTTGCCGATCTTGGCAGCCAGCGCGCGCCAGTCGCCGCGTGCGGCCAGGCGGCGCGCGGCGTTGAGCATCTCGCGGCGGTAGTCGAGCGCCTGCGCCGCGGTGTAGAGCTCCAACGCCAGCACGTGGCCCAGGTCTTCCATCATCTCCAGCACGTGGCGCGCCTCGTTGGCGCCCATCGACACGTGGTCCTCGGCGTTGGCGCTGGTGGGAACCGAGTACACGCTGGCCGGATGCGCGCGCGTGGCCAGGTCGTTGACCAGCGCCGCGGCGGTGTACTGCACGATCATGAAACCCGAGTCGGTGCCGTCCTCGTTGCCGGTGAGGAACGCCGGCAGGCCGTCGTTGGTGGCCGGATCGACCAGCTTGTTGAGGCGGCGCTCGGAGATCGACGCCAGCACCGGGATCGCCGCCTTCACGTAGCTCATCGCCAGCGCCAGCGGCATGCCGTGGAAGTGGCCGGCCGAGATCACCTGCTCCTCGATGAACTGCGCGCCCTCGGCGTCCGGGAAGATCAGCGGATTGTCGGTCACCGAGTTGAGCTCGATGTCGATCACGCGGCAGGCCTGCGCCCACGCATCGCGCACCGCGCCGTGCACCTGCGGCATGCAGCGCAGGCAGTAGGCGTCCTGCGGCTGGTGCTTCTTGCCGCCCTTGAAGGGCAGGAAGCGGGCGTAGAAGGCTTCGCGGCCGTGGCGCTGGTTGGCGGGCACCCAGTCCCAGCCGATGTCGAAGGACAGCGCCTGGTCTTCCGGCAACGCCCACGCCTCGGCCGACCACGGCTTGAAGCGCGGCACCAGGTGGTAGGGGATGTCGACCAGCGTCGACCCTGCCAGCAACTGGCGCACGTGCGCCGCGGCGTCGACCTGGCCCGGATGCGGACGCAGCGCATGCACTTCGGGCCGCAACGCGCCGCTGCGGCCGGCGAAGGCATCTAGCGACATCGACGCGGCGAGATCCGCCACGCCAAGGAGATACTCCAGGTCGTCCAGCGCCAGCACTGCGGTGGCCAGCATCTGCGCCGTGCCGTTGTTGAGCGCCAGCCCTTCCTTGAAGGACAGGCGGATCGGCTCCAGCCCGGCGCGCTTCAGCGCCTCGGCGCCCGGCACGCGCTCGCCTTCGAAGAACGCCTCGCCGCCGCCCAGCAACACGATCGCCAGGTGCGAAAGCGGCGCCAGGTCGCCGCTGGCGCCGACCGAGCCCTTTTCCGGCACCACCGGCACCACGCCGCGGTTGAGCACCGCGGTGAGCGCTTCGAGGGTCGACACGCGGATGCCCGAATGGCCGCGCATCAGCGTGTTGATGCGGATCACCAGCATCGCCCGCACCACCTCCGGCGCGAACGGTTTGCCCACGCAGACGGCGTGGGTGACGATCAGGTTGTGCTGCAGCTCCTCCATCAGGCTCGCACCGCCCCTGGCCGCATCCTGCGTCACCAGCTCGTCGCGCAGGCGGTGCCCGCCGAGCAGCTTGTCGGCATTGCTGCCGAAGCCGGTGGTGACGCCGTAGGTCGGTTCGCCGCAACTGACCTTTTCGGCCAGGAAGTCGGCGGCGTGCTGCACGCGCTCGAGCTGCGTCGGCTCCAGCGCCACCGCCGCGCCATGGCGCGCCACCGCGACGAGCTGTGCGCGGGTGAGGCTGCGGCCATCGAGAATGATCTTGTCCACCGGTGCTCCGATTCGTTTCCTGGATTGGGCGCCCTGCCGAGTCCCTGACTCACTGCCCCATGGCAGCGGCCTGTTCGAGCTCCACCCGCAGCGCTTTGGCCAGCTCGCCGCGCGCGACTTCGAACTGGTCGCCGCGACGCAGGTCCTTGACCGTCACCACGCCCTTGGCCAGCTCGTCTTCGCCCAGCACGACGGCGAAGCGGATGCCGGCGCGGTCGGCGTACTTGAACTGCCTGGCCAGCTTGCCGCTTTCGAGCACCACCTCGGTGGCGATGCCCGCCGCGCGCAGTTCACCGGCAATCGCCAGGTAGGCGGGCAGTTGCTCCGGGTCCATCTGGGTGACCAGCACGTCGACGGTGCTGCGCGCCGCGCCCAGCAGGCCGGCATCGCGCAATTGCCAGAACAGGCGGGTCAGGCCGATCGAGATGCCCACGCCGGGAAGCTTCGACTTGGTGTACTGGCTGGCCAGGTTCTCGTAGCGGCCGCCCGAGCAGATCGAGCCGATCTGCGGGTGGTCGTTGAGTGTGGTTTCGTAGACGGTGCCGGTGTAATAGTCCAGGCCGCGTGCGATCGAGAAGTTCAACGCGAAATGCGATTCGGGCACGCCGAAGTCGCGGATCAGGCCCAGCACTTGCTTCAGCTCCGCCCGGCCCTGTTCCAGCGCCTCGGGGCCGCTGCCCAGCGCGTCGAGCCTGGCGAACGCATCGTCGAGCGACGTGGAACGCACCTGCACGAAATCCAGGATCTTCGCCGCCACGTCCGCCGACAGGCCGAAGGCCTCGCCCGTGAGCGTATCGCGCACGTAGTCCGCGCCACGCTTGTCGAGCTTGTCCACCTCGCGCAGCACCAGCATCTGCTGCTCGCTGTCGGCCAGCCCCAGGCTCTCGAAATAGCCGCGCATCAGCTTGCGGTTGTTGAGCTGGATGGTGAACGCGCCGATGTCCAGTTCGCGGAACACGCTGTAGATCACCGCCGGCAGCTCGGCGTCGTAGCGCGTGGTCAGGCTGTCCTTGCCGATCACGTCGATGTCGCACTGGTAGAACTCGCGGAAGCGCCCGCGCTGGGCGCGCTCGCCGCGGTACACGCGCTGCATCTGGTAACGGCGGAACGGGAAGGACAGGTCGTGCTCGTGCTCGGCCACGTAGCGCGCCAGCGGCACGGTAAGGTCGAAGCGCAGCGCCAGCTCCGGCGTGCCCTCCTTGGCCAGCGCGCCGGTCGACTGCACGAAGTACACCTGCCGCTCGGTCTCGCCGCCGGTCTTGGTCAGCAGCACGTCGGAGTACTCGATCACCGGCGTTTCCACCGGCAGGAAGCCGAAGCGCTCGAAGTTGCGGCGGATGGTGTCGAGCATGCGCTGGAACGCGATCTGGTCCAGCGGCAGCAGCTCGAGCACGCCGGGCATGGTGCGGGCCGGGGTAAGCGCCATGGAATCCTCTGCTTGCGGGTAACGGACGCGCGGCCAGGCCGCGCAACGGCAGCCGCCTAGGTTAGCAGATGGCCACGCGCCGCCCGGCGCGCGCCGCGGGAAAATTTGGCGCGGGGATGTTGCCAAGCTTTCGCCGGCTCACTAAGATACGCGGCTCCACGGGGTGTAGCTCAGCCTGGTAGAGCGCTACGTTCGGGACGTAGAAGTCGCATGTTCGAATCATGTCACCCCGACCAAGGTTCGAGGAAAGGCCACCGCTAGCGGTGGCCTTTTTCTTTTCGCCCTCGGCAAAAGCCGCGCCTCGCGCAACGACGAACCCGGCGGCCGCGCCCGCCTCAGACGGCCAGCGCAGCGAGCTGGTCCATTTCCTCTGCGTCGAAGCCCGCGGCGAGCCGCGCGGAACGGTTGAAAGGCCCGCGCACGTTGCCGCCCATGTACTCGCGCAGCAGCCGCACGAACGTCGCGCGCGGCTCCGCCCTGTCGCGCTCGCAGCACCATCGGAACCAGCGCGTGCCCGCCGCCACGTGGGCGACCTCCTCGCGCAGGATGACCTCCAGGATCGCGATGGTGCGCTCGTCGCCGACGCCACGCAGGCGTTCGATCATGCCGGGGGTGACGTCCAGGCCGCGCGCTTCCAGCACGCGCGGCACCAGCGCCATGCGGGCGAGGTCGCTGTGGGCGGTCTTTTCGGCCATTTCCCACAGGCCATTGTGGGCGTCGAAGTCGCCATAGGCGTGGCCGAGCTCGGCCAGGCGTTCGCTGAGCATGGCGAAGTGGCGCGCTTCGTCGTCGGCGCAACGGGCCCAGTCCCGGTAGTACTCGATGGGGAAGTCGCGGAAGCGGTAGACCGCGTCCCATGCCAGGTTGATGGCATTGAATTCGATATGCGCAATGGCATGGACCAGCGCGGCGCGGCCTTCGGGCGTACCCAGGCCGCGCTGCGGTAAGCGGCGCGCCTCGACCAGGCGGGGGCGTGGCGGCCGGCCCGGCGCCGCGATCGGTTCCGGGGGGGATGCCTGTGCGTCAGGGCGCAGCTCACCTGCCTGCAATGCCCTCCACGTATCGTGCGTCAGCCGGAGCTTTTCGTCCGGATCGCGGGCGTCGAGGCAGCGCCGGGCCGCTTGGTGCAGGTCGGTCATGGGGCAAGTCTACGCCGCGGCCCGCGTTGCCAGCGCAACACAGTAGCCGCATAGTGGCGCTCCATCACTTCCAGGGAACGGGACATGTCGAAACTTCGTGCCATCGAGATCAAGGCGTTCGTGCCTGCGCGCGACTACGACGCATCGCGGCGCTTCTATGCCGACATGGGCTTCGAGGAACGGTCCAACTTCGACGGCGTGGCCTACTTCGCCCTGGGCGAATGCAGCTTCCTGCTGCAGCGCTTCTATGAACAGGCGCACGCCGACAATTTCATGATGCACCTGCTGGTGGATGACGCCGATGCCTGGCACCGGCGCCTGGTCGAACAGGACATCGTGGGCCGCTATCGCGAGCACAACGTACGCATGACCGCGCCGGCCGACCGGCCGTGGCGCATGCGCGACTTCCACCTGATCGATCCGTCGGGCGTGCTGTGGCACATCGCCCACAATATCGGGTGAGGAACGTCAGGCGCTGCGGCGGGCGGCCTTGGCGTCGTCGGAGCGAAGCATCTCGATCTGCTGCAGGTAGTCGCGGTCCAGGCCGGTGACGTACTCGCCCGAGAAACACGAGGTGTCGAACTGCTTCAGCTCCTCGTTGCCGTCCTGCACCGCCCAGACGAGGTCGTCCAGGTCCTGGTAGATCAGCCAGTCGGCGCCGAGCAGTTGCTCGACTTCCTTCTCGGTCTTGCCGGCGGCGACCAGCTCGCTGGCCGAGGGCATGTCGATGCCGTACACGTTCGGGTAGCGCACCGGCGGCGCGGCGGAGGCGAAATAGACCTTCTTCGCCCCGGCATCGCGCGCCATCTGGATGATCTGCTTGGAGGTGGTGCCGCGCACGATCGAGTCGTCGACCAGCAGCACGGTCTTGTTGCGGAACTCCAGGTCGATCGCGTTCAACTTGCGGCGTACCGATTTCACGCGGTCGCCCTGCCCCGGCATGATGAAGGTGCGGCCGACGTAGCGGTTCTTGACGAAGCCCTCGCGGAACGGCACGCCCAGCACGCCGGCCAGCGAGCTGGCCGCGGTGCGCGCGGTGTCGGGGATCGGGATCACCGCATCGATGCCGTGGTCCGGGCACTCGCGCATGATCTTCTGCGCCAGCTTCTCGCCCATGCGCAGGCGCGCCTTGTAGACCGAGACGTCCTCGATCATCGAGTCGGGGCGCGCCAGGTAGACGTACTCGAAGATGCACGGCGCATGCACCGCGCCCTCGGCGCAACGGCGTGCGTGCAACTGGCCGTCGACGGTGATGAAGACGGCCTCGCCCGGCGCCACGTCGCGCACGCGCTTGAAGCCCAGCACGTCGAACGCGACCGACTCGGAGGCCACCGCGTACTCGCGCCCTTCCGGCGTCACGCGCTCGCCCAGCACCAGCGGACGGATGCCGTGCGGATCGCGGAAGGCCAGCAGGCCGTAGCCCTGGATCAGCGCCAGGCAGGCGTAGCCGCCGCGCGCACGCGCGTGCACGCCGGCGACCGCCTTGAAGATCTGGTCGGGCGTGAGCGCCATGCGGTCCTGGATCTGCAGCTCGTGCGCCAGCACATTGAGGAGCACCTCGGAATCCGAATCGGTGTTGATGTGCCGGCGGTCGTCCTGGAACATCTCGCGGCGCAAGGCCTCGGTGTTGACCAGGTTGCCGTTGTGCGCGAAGGCGATGCCGTAGGGCGAGTTGACATAGAACGGCTGCGCCTCGTCGGCATTGTCCGAGCCGGCGGTCGGATAGCGGCAATGGCCCAGTCCGATGTGTCCGCCCAGGCGGCTCATGGCGCTCTGGTTGAACACGTCGCGCACCAGGCCGTTGCCCTTGTGCAGGCGCAGGTGCGCGCCATCGACGGTGACGATGCCGGCCGCGTCCTGGCCGCGGTGCTGCAGCACCGTGAGTCCGTCATAAAGCGCCGATGCCACTTCGGTGGTACCGACGATGCCGATGATTCCGCACATGTTGGATGCCTGCTAGGAAACGCTTGGATTCAGTTGAGCGTGGCCGCCTGGACGGCCGAAAGGACAGATTGCGCCGGCGCGGGTGAACCGCCCGGCAGCGCCGGCAGCATGCCCGGCGGCAGCTTGGGCAGCTGCGCCGGCGGATGCAGGTAGCGGCGCACGCTCTCCGGCACCCGGTCGCCCAGCCAGCCGGCCGCGCCGGCGAACTGCGGCAGCAGCAGCGAGTGCTGCCAGCCGGCCTCGCGGGTGAGCGCGGTGAAACCGGCCAGGAACACCACCAGCGTCACCAGCAGCGCGCCGCGCGCGAAACCGAACAGCATGCCCAGCAGGCGGTCCAGCCCGCCCAGGCCGGTGCTCCACAGCAACCGCCGCGCGATGAAACGCAGCAAGGCGCCGACGATCAGCACGACCACGAAGCACAAGCCGTAGCCGAGCAGGATGCGCGCCGCCGGCAGCGAAATGCTGTGCTCGAACTGCGCCGCCACCATCGGCCCGAAGGTCCATGCCACCCAGAACGCGACGACCCAGCTGGCCAGCGAAAGCACCTCCGACACCAGCCCGCGCCACAGCCCGACCAGTACGGACAGGGCCAGCACGCCGAGGATGGTGTAGTCGATCCAGTTCATGCCGCCCCCGTGGACCGCGCCTTACGGCACGCCCACCACGTTGCCAGCCATGCCCAGCTTGGCCTTGATCTGGTCGCGCACGCGCTCGGCGTCGGCGCGCTGGGTCTGCGGACCGGCGCGGACGCGCCACAGGGTGCGCCCGCCGCTGGTGACCGAATCGGTGAAGCCGTCGAAGCCCGCCGCGCGCAGCTTGTCGCGCAGTGCATTGGCGTCCGCCTGGCTGCCCATCGCCGCCACCTGCACCGCGTAACCGCCGGCGCGTGCCGGGGTCCCGGCGGGTGCGGCGGCCGGCGCCGCGACGACATCACCGTGTTGGTCGCTGGCGCCACTTTCAAGGTGCGCCGGTGCGCCCGGGATGCTTTGCGTGATCTTCAGCCGCGCGGCCTCGGCGGCCGTGCGGGTGGCGAACGGCCCGGCGGTCACCAGGGTGAGCGCCTTGCCGCCTTGGCGGATCGGCGCGCCGGCGACCGGGTAGCCGAGCGCACGCACCTTCTGGATCAGCCGCTGCGCGCCGGCGCTCGAATAGGCGCTGAGGTTGAGCGTGTAGTTGCCGTTCGCGGCCGTGCCGGCGGTATCCGGCGGCGTGCTGTCGGCCTTCGGCGGCTGGGCCGGAGGCGTGGCCTTCGCGGGCGGCGCGGGCGGCGGAGCCTGCGCGGGTGGCGCGGCCGCCTCCGGTTCCATCTCCACGTCGTGCGGGCGGCGCGAGGCGATGTCGACGGTGGCCAGGCGGTCCGAGGGGGCCGCGGCAGCCGACTGGCTGCGCGCGGGAATCACCGGCGCCGCCGTGCCGCTGCTGGCCGGCGCGTCCGGCGTCAGGCTCATCGTGCGCGTCTGCAGGTCGCGGTCGGGCGCCGGCGGAATCGCCAGGCTCACCGCCTGGTCACCCGTGGTGGCGGGCGGTGTACTGGAGAAGAACATCGGCACGAACAGCACCGCCAACGCGATCAGGACGAAGGCACCCAGCAGGCGTGTTTTCAAGACTGAAGCTCCAAGGCGGTACGGCATGCAACAGCGGGATTATACCTGCCCGTGGCCCCGCCACGGTCCGCTCAGCCGACCGGTTCAGCCAGCACCGCACCGGCGACGAAGAACGAGCCGAAGGCCAGGATGCATTCGCCCGGCCGCGCCTGCGTACGTGCTGCGGCGAGCGCGCGCGGCACGTCCGCGTGCGCGTCGAACGCCGCCTGCGGCAAGGTCTGGCGCAAGGCCTCGGTCAACGCGCCGATCGGCATGCCGCGCGGGGAGGCCTGGTCGAGCCCGGCCAGGTGCCATTGGTCGATCCGCGAACCCAGCGCCGCGAGCACGCCGGCCACGTCCTTGTCCGCCAGCGCGCCGTACACCGCGTGCACCCGCGGGAAACGGCGAAGGTCGAGCCAGTCGGCCAGCGCGCGCGCGGCCTGCGGGTTGTGGCCGACGTCGACCACCAGCGCCGGATCGCCGCCCAGCGATTGCAGGCGCGCTGGCACCTGAACCGCCATCAGGCCGTCGGCGGCTGCCTCGCCGAGCGCCATCGGGGCGAGCTCGCCGGCACCGTCCAGCGCGTGCAGCGCGGCGATCGCGGCGGCGGCGTTGGCGTATTGCACCGGCGCGGCCAGCGACGGATCCGGCAGTTCGAAAGCGGCGCCGTCGCGATGCTGCCAGCGCCAACCCTGTGCGTGACGCTCGACGTAGAAATCGTGGCCGGCACGCTGCACCTGCGCGCCGCTGGAAGCCAATGCGTCGAGCAAGCCAGCCGGTGGGTCCGCCTCGCCGACGATCGCGGGTCGGCCGCGCCGGGCGATGCCGGCCTTCTCGCGGCCGATGCTGTCGCGGTCGCTGCCCAGCCAGTCCATGTGGTCCATGTCGATGGTGGTAATCACCACGGCATCGGCGTCGATGATGTTGACCGCATCCAACCGGCCGCCCAGGCCCACTTCCAGGACCGCCACGTCCAGGTCCGCGCGTGCGAACAGGTCGAGCGCGGCAAGCGTGCCGTACTCGAAGTAGGTCAACGGGATGCCGCTACCGCTGGTGCGCGCCGCCTCGATGTGCTCGAAGGAGGCGATCAGCGGCTCGTCGCCGACATCGCGCCCGTCGATGCGCACGCGCTCGTTGTAGTGCAGCAGGTGCGGCGAGGTGTAGCAGCCGACGCGCCGACCGGCCGCACGCAGCATGGCCTCCAGCAATGCCACGGTGGAGCCCTTGCCGTTGGTGCCGCCGACGGTGATCACCCGCTGCGCCGGCGCCGGTGCGCCCATCCGCTGCCATACCTCGCGTACGCGGTCGAGGCCGAGCTCGATGCTGTGGGGGTTGACGTGTTCCTGGTAAGCCAGCCATTCGGCGAGCGTGCGGGGCATCAGGGGGTCTCTTGGGTTGGGGCGGCGCGCAGCTTAAGGCATCCGGGGACGCGTGGTGCTGGCGCTTGCTCCGGGTTTTCGATCCTGCCAGGCGCTTTCGCGACTTTGGTTCGCCTGCGGCTGGCTTCCGATCACCCGCGGCCCGGGTGCGATCGTGCGCGAGCGACGGGGCGGGACATCAAGGCCGATGCCTGCGCAGCGCGTTGTTCTGCTCCCTCTCCCCTCCGGGGAGAGGGCTGGGGTGAGGGGCCGGGGCTCGCGGGGGGGGCTGCGGGGGCGTGTTGCTTGTGTGTCGCTCTTGCGGGGCGCCTCCGCGACTGGGCTCGCCTGCGGCGGGCTTCCGATCGCCTGACGGCGCTCGGGTCACTTTTCTTTGCTGGCCCAAAGAAAAGTAACCAAAAGAAACGGCCTGCTCAGCACGGGGTGAGATAAAAGCTAGGTGCCCTTGCGCCTTGCCGGGTGGGTCTCTTGCTCTTAGAGGAGCTGCCGCCGCTATACCGCGGGCGCTCGGGAGCTGAGGCAAGGGAGGATCATTCGCCGTGTGTGATTCGCCGCAGTGAGCGTCACTTCAATCGACGGTTTGCGTGGGATAGCCGATCACTTGCTGGTGGGCTGAAGCTCACCCTGCGGTGCGCTGAGTAGGGTGGGCTTCAGCCCACCAGCTCCTCAACCGCAGCCATCACCGTCGCGGACACGACGCCCGCGCAACGAAAACAGTGGCCGACGCCGATACCGTCAAACACACGGCATGCCTCCCTCGCCTCAACTCCCGAGCGCCCGAAGGTAAAGCGGCGGCAGCTCCTCTATGAGCAGGCGCGTACCCATCAAGGCGAGGCGGCACCTAGCTCTTATCTCACC
>NZ_JBCNYA010000038.1:0-38901 GCF_049727805.1 Frateuria sp. YIM B11624 | reverse complement strand
GGGGGTGGAGGGGGGGCTTCAGCCCACCAATGACGCTTGCGGTGCGTTGCTTGGTGGGCTGAAGCCCACCCTACGCGCCCTCTAGCAGTTCCCGCAGCGCCAGCTCATCCCGCAGCACCGCAAACGGCTTCACCGGCGCCGGCCGCTCCGGTGGCGGCTGCAAGGTCTTCTGCCACACGCCCACGTCCCACCAGCGGCCGAGCTTGTAGCCGCTCTGCCGCCACACGCCGGCCGACTCGAAGCCCATCGCCTCGTGCATCCGCACGCTCGCCTCGCCCGGCAGGGTGATCACGCCGACCGCCTGGTGGATACCCTGCAGGCGCATCGCCTCCAGCAGCACGCCGTAAAGGCGCCGCGCGATGCCATGGCGCTGGGCGTCCTCGCGCACGTAGATCGAGGTTTCGGCGATCCAGTCGTAGGCCGCCCGCTCGCGGAAGCGGCTGGCGTAGGCATAGGCCAGCACCTCGCCGGCGTGCTCCCAGACCAGCCACGGGTACTGCGCCAGGCGTGTCGCGATCCGCTCGCGCATCGCCGGCACGCCGGGCAGGGAGGTTTCAAAGGTAGCCACGCCGTGGGTGACCGAGGGCGCATAGATCGCGTGGACCGCCGCGGCATCGTCGGCGCAGGCAATGCGGATGGCCATGGCCTTCGCTCAGAGCTCGCGCAGGAAGTAGCGGTCGCAGCCATGGTGGCCGGTGCCGCCCATCGCCTGGCAGATCGGCGCGAAACCGCTGCGCCGGTACAGCACCTGCGCCGCGTCCATGCCGGTGAGGGTTTCCAGGTAGCAGCGCTTGTAGCCCAGCGCGCGTGCCGCCTCCAGGCAACGCTGCATCATCGCGCTGCCGGCGCCGATGCCGCGCGCCTGCGGCAGGAAATACATCTTGCGCAGCTCGCACACGTCCGCCTCGCCGCCCTCCAGTGGCGCCACGCCCGCGCCGCCGATCACCACGCCGTCGCGCTCGACCACGAAATAGGCGCAACCGGGACGTGCGTAGGCTTCGGCCATGTGGTCGACCTCGGCGTCGTGGATGGCGAAGCCGGGGCCGTCGGCGCCGAATTCCGGCATGACGGTGCGAATGATCGACGCCATGGCTTCGTCGTCAGTGGGTTCGATCGGGCGGATCAGGAAACTGGCGGTCATGGGGCGTGGGTCTGGCAGTCGAGGAGTTTCGGCTTCAGGCGGCCGTGCGCGCCCGGGTAACGCGGCTGGCGGTGTCCTTGTGCAATTGCGCCGCGAGCCAGGCGCCGGTGGCGACCAGCAGGTCCAGGTCCACGCCGGTGTGCAGGCCCATGCCCTGGAGCATGTAGGCCACGTCCTCGGTCGCGACGTTGCCGGTGGCGCCCTTGGCGTACGGACAGCCGCCCGTGCCGGAGACCGCGCTGTCCACCACGCGCACGCCTTCCTCCAGGCAGGCCAGGATGTTCGCCAGCGCCTGGCCGTAGGTGTCGTGGAAATGCACGGCCAGTGCATCCATCGGCACGGCCTGCGCCACCGCGCGCAGCATCGCGCGCGCCTTGGCCGGCGTGCCCACCCCGATGGTGTCGCCCAGCGAGATCTCGTAGCAGCCCAGCGCGTGCAGCCGCTCGGCCACGCGCACCACATCGGCGACCGGCACCTCGCCCTGGTAGGGGCAACCGAGGACGGTCGAGACATAGCCGCGCACGGCCACGCCATCGGCCCTGGCGCGCTCGATCACCGGCACGAAGCGCTCGATCGATTCGTCGATCGAGGCGTTGACGTTCTTGCGGTTGAAGGCTTCGCTGGCCGCCGTGAACACCGCGATCTCCTGCGCACCCGCTGCGCGTGCGCGCTCGTAGCCCTGGAGGTTTGGCACCAGCACGGGATAGCGCACGCCGGGCACCTTGCGGATGCCGGCAAAGACCTCCGCCGCGTCGGCCAGTTGCGGCACCCATTTGGGGCTCACGAAGCTGGTCGCCTCGATGGTGGTCAGGCCGGTGGAGGACAGCCGGTCGATCAGCGCGATCTTGACCTCGGCCGGCAGCAAGGTCTTTTCGTTCTGCAGGCCGTCGCGGGCGCCGACTTCGACGATCCGGACGGTATCGACGGGGGCGGTCATGGCGGCTCCGGGGACGGGGAAGTGTCCATTTTACCCGGTCGGCGGCCAGGCAAGGGCGGATCGCCCGGCAGGCTGGCTTTGCCCCGGACTCCTCCGTATAATCGCCGGTTCGACCCACACGGACGGGTCGTGAACCGATATCGGCAGGACGGAAAGCGTGGCTCCATGGGCCACCGCCGAATCAGTCAGAAACCGGGCAATCAAGCCCACCCAGGAGCATTCCCATGCCCAAGATCAAGACCAACCGGGCGGCCGCGAAGCGTTTTCGCAAGACCGCCTCGGGCAAGTTCAAGGCCGGTCACGCCTTCAAGTCGCACATCCTGACCAAGAAGTCGACCAAGCGTAAGCGCAACCTGCGCGCCACCAACCACGTCAAGGCGTGCGACACCAAGGGTGTGGCTCGCATGTTGCCGTACGTCTAAGGGGAGGAGAACACCATGGCTCGTGTAAAGCGTGGCGTTACCGCCCGTCGTCGTCACAAGAAGATCATCGGCCGCGCGAAGGGCTACTACAACGCCCGTCGCAAGGTCTTCCGCGTAGCGAACCAGGCCGTCATCAAGGCCGGCCAGTACGCCTACATCGGTCGCAAGCAGCGCAAGCGCCAGTTCCGCGCGCTGTGGATCGTGCGTATCAACGCCGCGGCCCGTCAGTTCGGCCTGTCGTACAGCCGCCTGATCAACGGCCTGAACAAGGCCGGCATCACGATCGACCGCAAGGTGCTGGCGGACATCGCCGTGCACGACATCAAGGCGTTTGGCGCGATCGCGGAAAAGGCGAAGGCCAGCCTGGCCGCTTGATCGTCGTCACCGACGGTATGCTGTAAATCAAGCGGGGAGAAGGCCAACGCCTTCTCCCCGTTTTTATTTAGTAACGTCGCTTCTCGCGTTGGCCTCCTCTCCCCTTCGGGGAGAGGATTGAGGTGAGGGGCCAAGGCTTGCCTTGGACGTCATCAAAGCCGCTTCGATCGCGGCAGCAACGCAAGAGTGGCCCCTCACCCCAACCCTCTCCCCGGAGGGGAGAGGGAGCTAGAAGCAAAACCAAAGCGGAAACTCGCACCGATGGATGATCTGGACAGCCGCGCAACCCAGGCCCTGGCCGATATCGAAAGCGCCGCCTCGCTCGACGCGCTCGAAACCCTGCGCGTCGGCCTGCTCGGCAAGAGCGGCATCGTCACCGCCGCATTGAAATCGCTCGGCGCCCTCGCCCCGGACGAGCGCAAGGCGCGCGGCGCCGAGGTCAACCGCGTCAAGGACCGTCTGGCCGACGCGCTCGCCGCCCGCAAGCAATCGCTCGAACAGGCCGAACTCGACCGCCGCCTGGCCTCCGAAAAGCTCGACATCACCTTGCCGGGCCGTGACGGCCAGCGTGGCGGCATCCATCCGATTACCCGCGCACTCGAGCGCATCGCGGCGATCTTCGCCCGCCTGGGCTACCAGCGCGCCGAAGGCCCGGAGATCGAGGACGACTGGCACAACTTCGAGGCGCTGAACTTCCCGCCGCACCATCCGGCGCGCGCCATGCACGACACGTTCTACTTCGGCGACGGGCGCCTCTTGCGCACGCACACTTCGCCCGTGCAGATCCGCTCGATGCAGGGCCGGCAGCCGCCGATCCGCATCATCGCGCCGGGCAAGGTCTACCGCAGCGACTCGGACCAGACCCACTCGCCGATGTTCCACCAGATCGAGGGCCTGCTGGTCGACGAGACCTCCAGTTTCGCGGACCTGAAAGGCACGCTGGCCGAATTCGTGCGTGCGTTCTTCGAGCGCGACTTCGAGATGCGCTTCCGCCCCAGCTATTTCCCCTTCACCGAACCCTCGGCCGAGGTGGACATCCGCTGGGAGACCGAAGACGGCCAGAGCCGGTGGCTCGAGGTGCTCGGTTGCGGCATGGTCCATCCGAACGTGCTGAAGAACTGCGGCATCGATCCGGAGCGCTACACCGGCTTCGCCTTCGGCCTCGGCGTCGAGCGCTTCGCCATGCTGCGCTATGGCGTCTCGGACCTGCGCGCGTTCTTCGAGAACGATCTGCGCTTCCTCAAGCAGTTCGCGTAAGCCGGCAAGGAACCAAGTACCCATGAAATTCTCCGAGAACTGGCTGCGCGAGCTGGTCGAGATCCAGGCCGACCGCGCCCAACTGGCCCATGCGCTGACCATGGCCGGGCTGGAAGTGGAAGAGCTGACCGTGCTGGGCGAGGGCCTGGCCGGCGTGGTGGTGGGCGAGATCATCGCCGCCGAGAAGCATCCGGAAGCCGATCGCCTGAAGGTGTGCAAGGTCGCGGCGGGGCAGGGCGAGCCACTGCAGATCGTCTGCGGCGCGCCCAACGCGCGCGTGGGCCTGAAGGCTCCGTTGGCGATGGTCGGCGCGGCGCTGCCGGGCGGCGTGAACATCAAGGCGGCCAGGCTGCGCGGTGTCGAATCGGCCGGCATGTTGTGTTCGGCCAAGGAACTGGGCATCGACGCCGGTGCCTCCGGCCTGATGGAGCTGCCGGCCGATGCGCCGGTCGGCCAGTCGCTGGCCGGGTTCCTGGGCCTTCCCGACGCCAGCATCGAGCTCAAGCTCACCCCGAACCGCCCGGATTGCCTGGGCCTGGTTGGCCTGGCGCACGACGTCGCCGCGCTGTTCGGCAGCCGCGTGCTGGTGCCGGTGCAGGATCCGGCGCCGGTGACCTCCGACGCACGCCGCGGCATCCGTTTGGAAGCGGGCAAGGACGCGCCGCGCTACCTGGGCCGCGTCATCGAAGGCATCGATGCGTCCGCGCGCTCGCCGCTGTGGCTGGCCGAACGCCTGCGCCGCGCCGGCCTGCGCCCGATCAGTGCGGTGGTCGACGTCACCAACTACGTAATGCTGGAACTGGGCCAGCCGCTGCATGCCTTCGACAACGACACGCTCGAAGGCGACATCGTGGTGCGCCACGCGCGCGCCGGCGAGACGCTCAGGCTGCTCGATGGCAGCGAAGCGAAGCTCGACGAGGGCTTCCTGCTGATCGCCGACGAGAAGAAGGGTCTCGCGGTGGCTGGCGTGATGGGCGGCCACGGTTCGCGCGTCACCGATGCCACGCGCAACATCTTCCTGGAATCGGCGCATTTCGCGCCGGCGGCCATCATGGGCCGCGCGCGCAAGCTGGGGCTGCATACCGACGCCTCGCACCGCTTCGAACGCGGCGTCGATCCCGAGCTTCCGCGCCGCGCGATGGAGCGCGCCACCGAGCTGCTGCTTTCGATCGCCGGCGGCAGGGCGGGTCCGGTCGTGGCCGCCGAGAACCCCGCCGATCTGCCGCGGCCGGCCACGGTCACCCTGCGCCGCGCGCGGCTGGCCCGCGTGCTTGGCCTGACCGTGCCGGACGAGGAAGTCACGCGCATCTTCATCGCGCTGGGCATGGCCGTACATGCCAACGCCGATGGCTGGCAGGTCACTGCACCGAGCAGCCGTTTCGACATCGAACGCGAGGAGGACCTGGTCGAGGAAGTCGCCCGCGTCCATGGCTACGACAGCATTCCCACCCGCACGCCTGCCGGCGCGCTGGCGCTGGCGCCTGAGCTGGAAGCGCGCATCGGCGAACTGCCGCTACGCGAGCAACTGGCTGCGCGCGATTACTACGAAGCGGTCAACCTGTCGTTCGTGAGCGCCGAACTGCTCGCGCGCTGGGGCTACGCGGAGGATCTGGTGCCGCTGGCCAATCCGCTGTCGGCCGATCTGGCGGTGATGCGCCCTTCGCTGCTGCCCGGCCTGGTCGAGTCGCTGCGCCACAACCGCGCGCGCCAGCAGGAGCGGGTGCGGCTGTTCGAGGTGGCCCGCGTCTTCGCCGCCGGCGACCCGCCGGTGGAAACCCCGAGCCTGGCCATCGCCGCCTGTGGCAGCGCGCGTGCCGAGCAGTGGGCCGAGCCGGCCCGTCCGTACGATTTCTTCGACCTCAAGGGCGAGCTGGATGCGTTGCTGGCCTGGGCCGGCGAGCGCGAGCGCTGGTCGCTGCATGCCGATGGCCTGCCGGCCTGGCTGCATCCGGGACGCGGCGCCCGCGTCGCTCGGGACGGTGAGACGGTCGGCTACCTCGGCGCGCTGCATCCGCAACTGGCCAGGGCGCTGGACCTGGGGCCGGACGTGCACGTGCTGGAAGTGGCCCTGGCGCCGCTGCTGGAGCGCCGCTTGCCCAAGGCCCGGCCGGTGCCACGGTTCCCCCTGGTGCGTCGCGACATCGCCGTCGAGGTCGCCGAAGAGGTGTCCTGGTCACAGATCGAGCAGACCGTCCGCGGCACGCTCGGCAATGTGCTCAAGGAACTCAGGTTGTTCGACCGCTACAGTGGCAAGGGCGTCGACGTAGGCCGAAAGAGTCTCGCTATGGGCTTGATTTTGCAGGACGCTTCACGCACGCTTACCGACGACGACGCGGACCGCTGCGTGCGTGATGCGGTAGCTGCGTTGGAGTCCACATGCAAGGCGAAATTGCGAGGTTGAGATGGCGCTGACCAAGGCGGAGATGGCCGAGCGCCTTTTCCTCGAGGTGGGCCTCAACAAGCGTGAGGCGAAGGAATTCGTGGACGCCTACTTCGAGGTCGTCCGTGAAGCGTTGGAAAGGGGCGAGCAGGTGAAGCTGTCGGGCTTCGGCAATTTCGACCTGCGTCAGAAGAACCAGCGACCGGGTCGCAACCCCAAGACGGGCGAGGAGATTCCGATCTCCGCCCGTCGTGTGGTGACGTTCCGTCCGGGGCAGAAACTCAAGGTGCGAGTCGAGAGCTATGCTGGACCAAGGGAATAACACCGAACTGCCCGCCATCCCCGCCAAGCGCTACTTCACCATCGGTGAGGTCAGCGAGCTGTGCGGGGTCAAGCCGCACGTGCTGCGCTACTGGGAGCAGGAATTTCCGGCGCTCAACCCGGTCAAGCGCCGCGGCAACCGCCGTTACTACCAGCGCCACGACGTGCTGATGATCCGCCAGATCCGCGGCCTGCTGTACGACGAGGGTTTCACCATCACCGGTGCCCGCGCGCGGCTGGAAGGCCCGCAGGCGCGCATGGAGTCGAGCATTTCCCACCAGATCGTGCGCCAGGTGCGCATGGAACTGGAAGAAATCCTGACCCTGCTGCGTCGCTGAAACCGCGATGCGTCTGCTACAATTCGCGTTCTGTTGAAAGCGCGGCCCACGGATGGCCGCTTTTTGATCTTCGCGATCAGGACGATCCGCAAAAGCAGAGTTCACGTCGGGGCGTAGCGCAGCCTGGTAGCGCATCTGCCTGGGGGGCAGAGGGTCGTCGGTTCGAATCCGGCCGCCCCGACCAATCCGGAAAGCAGCAAAGGGACCTCAGGGTCCCTTTTTTATTGCCCCGTCTCCGAGGGGCTTTGCCGCGCCCTGCTGGCGATGCTGCGTGGTCGTTCCGGGCGGTCAGGCGATCTCACCTGACGTCACAGCCGCCTTGCTTGCCGCAAGCCTCGGCAAGAACGCCTGCATCGGAATTCGTAAGATCTTGTTGCAAGAACTTACGAACTATGGGAGCGTCGCTCGGCCAGGCGGCGCATGCGCGTTTGGCCAGCGGGGGTAGAGAAAGACGTCTGGCCCGCACGGATGCGCTCTTGTGCCTGGCATTCGCGCGGTGGCTTCGCCACCGCGTCCGATTGTTGTTCATTACGGGGAGACATCATGCGCAACAGATTCATCCGTCCGCTGCACAGGCCGCGATTGACCGCGCTGGCCTTGGCGCTCGGCCTTACTTTCGCGAGCGCCGGTGTGCTGGCGCAATCGAACGCTTCCGGCGTGATCTTTGGCCATCTCGCACAGCCCGAGGGCGCCACCGTACGTATCCAGAACCTGGATACCGGTCTGACCCGCGAACTCGGCGTGGACAGCCAGGGCCGCTACCGGGCGGGATCGCTTCCGATCGGCCGTTATCGCGTCACCATCGAGCGCAACGGACAGCCCGCGGAAAGCCGCGACAACGTGCAGGTCACCCTGGGCGGCGGTGTCGACGTGTCGTTCGAGACCGGTGCGGCTTCCGCCGATGGCGCCCAGACGCTCGAGGGCATCACCGTGACCGGCAATGCGCTGCCGGCGATCGACGTGTCGTCGGTGGACTCGCGCACCGTGCTTACGGCCGAGCAGTTGCAGAAGCTGCCGGTTGCGCGCGACGTTACTGCCGCCGCGCTGCTGGCTCCTGGTGTCATCGCCGGCGACAGCCGTTACGGTAACGTCGCCTCCTTCGGCGGCGCATCCGCCTCCGAGAACCAGTACTACATCAACGGCTATGCGGTGACCAATGCGCTGACGGGCCTCGGCTTCACCAGCCTGCCCTTCGACGCGATCGACCAGCAGCAGATCTTCTTCGGCGGCTACGGCGCCGAGTACGGCCGTTCCACCGGCGGCGTGATCAACATCGTCACCAAGCGTGGCGGCAACGACTGGAAGGCGGGCGTGGGGATGTACGTCACGCCGCAGTACCTGGCCGGCTCGCCGCGCAGCATCTATCGCACCAACGGACAGCTCTACCAGTACCGCGGAAGCAACAAGACTTCCTCGATGCAGTACACCGGCTATGTCAGCGGCCCGCTGGTCAAGGACAAGCTGTTCTTCTACGGCGCCGGCGACTTCACCCGCACCACGGGCCATACCGTCGGTACGATCCTGGCTCCGCAGGATGCGGGCTCGGTGTCCAAGGCTACCAAGTGGCTGGCCAAGGTCGACTGGAACATCACCGACAACAACATCGTCGAGTTCACCGGCCTGTCCGACAAGACCAGCATCGACCGCACCATCTACGGCTACGACTACGACACCCTCCAGGCGACCGGCCTGCTGGGCACCGACAAGCTGAAGAACTTCGATGCCGGTGCCGGCTCCGCTCCCGGCGGCGATGTCTACATCGGCAAGTATACCGGCTACCTCACCGACTCCCTCACGATCAACGCGCTGTACGGTCGCAGCAAGACCGACCATTCGCAGACGCTCGGTTACGCCAGCAATCCCAATTGCCCGTGGATCACCGACTCCCGCTCGGATGCGCCGGACGTCATCGTGGGCTGCGGCATGGTCAACGGCACCGTGCTCGGCCCGGGCGCCAACGACAAGACCCATGGCTGGCGTTTCGACGTCGAGTACCAGATCGGCTCCCACGACCTGCGCGCCGGCGTGGACAACCAGACGCTGGAGTCCTACAGCGGCCGCCAGTACGAAGGTGGCTACCGCTGGGTCTACCGCAATGCCGGTACCGTGCCGGGCCGTCCGGACATCCAGCCGCCGGCCGGCACCGACTATTTCGTCGAGAAGCGCCTGTTCCAGACTGGTGCCGCCGTGAGGACCGAGCAGGAGGCGCAGTTCATCGAAGATCGCTGGCAGATGACCGATCAGTGGATGCTCTACCTCGGCCTGCGCAACGAGCAGTTCAAGAACTTGAACGGCGACGGGCAGACCTACGTGGCCCAGCGCCACCAGCTGGCTCCCCGCCTCGGCCTGACCTGGGACGTGTTCGGCGATTCCTCGTTCAAGGTCTATGCGAACGCCGGCCGTTACCACCTCGCGATCCCCTCCAACGTCGCGATCCGCGGCGCCTCCGCGTCCACTTACTACAGCGAGTACTACCTGTACGACGGCGTCAATGCCAACGGCGAACCGTTGAACATCCAGCCGCTGGGCAGCCGCATCTACCTCAACGGCGAGGACGGCACCACGCCCAATCCGCAGACCGTGGCGGCCAAGAACCTCAAGGCGTACTACCAGGACGAGTACATCCTCGGCTTCGACAAGATGCTGGGTACGGACTGGACGTGGGGTGCCAAGCTGACCTACCGCAAGCTGCTCAGCTCGATCGACGACTTCTGCGATTCGCGTCCGTTCGAGAAGTACGCCGAGCGCAACGGCATCGACATCAGCAACGCCAGCATTCCGGGTTGCTACCTGTTCAATCCGGGCGAGAACAACACGTTCATGGTCGACGTGGACGGCCAGGGCACGCTGGTGCCGTTCAATCTCACCCACGACGACTTCACCTCGCCGGAGGGCGTGAGCTTCCCTGAACTGAAGCGCCAGTACTATGCGTTGGACCTGTACCTGGAACACCAGTTCAGCGACAAATGGTACGGCCGCGTCGACTACACGTTCTCGCGCAGCTACGGCAATTCCGAAGGCCAGCTCAAGTCCGACATCGGTCAGCTCGATCCGTCGGTGACGCAGGATTGGGACGCGCCGGAGATCATGCAATTCAGCAACGGCCCGCTGCCGAACGACCGCACGCACCAGTTGAAGGCCTATGGCTACTTCCAGGCGACGCCCGAATGGCTGTTCGGCGCCAACCTGTCGGTGGCCTCGGGACGCCCGAAGAACTGCATCGGCGTGGATCCGGTGGATGCGATCCAGTACGGCGCTTCGTACTTCGAATGCGGATTCCAGCCCAGCCCGCGTGGTTCCAGGGGCCGTCTGCCCTGGACCTACCAGCTCAACCTCAACACCGAGTATCGCCCGCTCTGGGCCGGCGCTTCGCAGCCGCTCGCCTTTACGGTGAACGTCTACAACCTGATCGGCACCAAGAAGGAGATCGGCATCATCGAGGTGGGTGAGACCGGTGCGGTGGATGACGCGGGCAACCCGATCCAGAGTCGGGACTACCAGCGTCCGATCGCGTTCCAGAAGCCGCGCTACGTGCAGTTCGGCGTGCGCTACGACTTCGGACTTTAAGAGATAACTAGAACGTTCCGCGCCGTCGCCCCGGCGCGGGATCCCCCAGATACTTGGCCGCCAGGGAGGGCGGCCGCTTTTTTTCCTGCGCGGGTGTCATCAATAGAGCACGCGGGCCTTCAACGTCCCCGGGATCGCCGCCATGCGCTCCTTCAGCGCCTGCGCCTGCGCCACGTCGGCCGACACGTCGATCACCACGTAACCCACCTCCGCGTCGGTCTGCAGGAACTGCGCGTCGATGTTGAGGTTGCCCGCCGAGAACAGTTCGTTGATCCGCGAGAGGGTGCCGGGCACGTTGCGATGGATGTGCAGCAGGCGGCGGCTGTGCGGATGCTCCGGCAGCGAGACCTCGGGAAAATTCACCGCCGACAACGTCGAGCCGTTGTCGCTGTAGCGCACCAGCTTGCTGGCCACTTCCACGCCGATGTTGTCCTGCGCCTCCAGCGTGCTGCCGCCGATGTGCGGGGTGAGGATCACGTTGTCCATGCCCACCAGCGGCGAGACGAAGGCATCGCCGTTGCCCTTGGGCTCGGCCGGAAAAACGTCTACCGCGGCACCGGCCAGGTGGCCCTTGAACAGCGCGGCGGCCAAGGCGTCGATGTCCACCACGCTGCCGCGCGAGGCGTTGATCAGCAGCGATCCGGGCCGCATGCGTGCGAGCTGTCCGGCACCGATCATCATGCGCGTGGCCGGCGTGTCGGGCACGTGCAGCGTGACCACGTCGGCGCTCTCCAGCAGGTCGTCCAGGCTGGCTGCGGCGTGCGCGTTGCCGAGCGCGAGCTTGGCTTCGATGTCGTGGAAGAGCACCCGCATGCCCATGCTCTCGGCAAGCACGCCGACCTGCGTGCCGATGTGGCCGTAGCCGACGATGCCCAGCACCTTGCCGCGCGCCTCGTAGCTGCCCAGCGCCGACTTGGACCAGCCGCCGCGGTGGCACTGCATGTTCTTCTGCGGAATGCCGCGCAGCAGCATGATCGCTTCGGCCACCACCAGCTCGGCCACGCTGCGGGTATTGGAGTAGGGCGCGTTGAACACCGGCACGCCGAGCCGCCGTGCCGCACCCAGGTCCACCTGATTGGTGCCGATGCAGAAGCAGCCCACCGCGATCAGCCGCCGCGCGTGCTCGAGTAGTTCGGGCGTGAGCTGGGTGCGGGAGCGGATGCCGACGATGTGCGCTTCGGCCAGGCGCGCCTTGAGCTCCTCTTCCGGCAATGCCTTCGGATGCACCTCGACCTGGCTGTAGCCGGCCTGTCGGAAGGTTTCCTCGGCGCTGCGGCTGAGGCCCTCGAGCAGGAGTACGCGGATGTCCTGCTTGGGGAAGGAGGTCTTCATGCGTGCGGATCCGTGCCGGGGGCGAAGGCCTACTATGCCAGAGCTTCCGGTACTTTGCGGCAGTGCAGCACTGGACCGTGTCGGGGGCGCTCTGGCAGGCTGGGCGCTCCCCTGCGGAAGCTGCCATGACCGATCCCCGCCTCGCCGACCTCGCTGCCCGCGTTCCAGGGCTGCGCCTGCTCACCGAACTGGCCGACCTGATCCACTATGGACGCGACTGGACCCGCCGTTGGGGCCCGGCGCCGCTGGCCGTGGCGTTGCCTTCGGATGCGGGCGAAGTGCAGGCCATCGTGCGCTGGGCCAACGAGCGCCAGGTCGCCCTGGTGCCCTCGGGTGGACGCACCGGTCTTTCCGGCGGGGCCGTGGCGGCGCGCGGCGAGCTGGTGCTGAGCCTGGAGCGCATGAACCGGGTGCGCGGCTTCGACGCCACCGACCGCCTGCTCGAGGTCGAGGCGGGCATCACCCTGCACGCCGTGCACGAGGCGGCGCGCGAGCGGGGCCTGCTCTATCCGGTGGACTTCGGCGCCCGCGGCTCCTGCACGATCGGCGGCAACGTGGCCACCAACGCCGGCGGCATCCGGGTGATCCGCCACGGCACCACCCGCGAGTGGATCGCCGGGCTGACCGCGGTCGCCGGCAATGGCGAGCTGCTCGAACTCAACCGCGGACTGGTCAAGAACTCCAGCGGCTACGATCTTCGCCAGTTGATGATCGGCTCGGAGGGCACGCTGGGTGTGGTGGTCGCCGCGCAGCTGAAGCTCACCGATCCGGCGCCGCCGGCGCAGACCATGCTGCTGGCGCTGCCGCACATGGATGCGCTGATGCGGGTGTTCGCGCTGTTCCGCGCACGGCTGAAGCTGCAGGCGTTCGAGTTCTTCACCGACATCGCGCTGAAGCACGTGCTGGCGCACGGCGCACAGCGCGCGCTCGACGCCAGCCAGCCGTACTACGTGGTGACCGAATACGACGTGCTCGACGAACGCGACGAGCAGGCCGCCTTGCTGGCGTTCGAGGAAGGCGCGCGCGAGGGCTGGATCAGCGATGGCGTGATAGCGCAGAGCGAGGCGCAGGCCACGATGTTGTGGCGGCTGCGCGAAGGCATCACCGAAAGCCTGGCGCCGCGCAAGCCCTACAAGAACGACATCGCCCTGCGCATCAGCGCGATGCCGGCGTTCCTGCACGAGATGCAGGCGCTGCTGGCGCGCGAGTACCCGCAGATGGAAGTGGTGTGGTTCGGCCACATCGGCGACGGCAACCTGCACATCAACGTGCTGCC
Source organism: Frateuria sp. YIM B11624 (assembly GCF_049727805.1). NCBI lineage: Bacteria > Pseudomonadati > Pseudomonadota > Gammaproteobacteria > Lysobacterales > Rhodanobacteraceae > Frateuria > Frateuria sp. YIM B11624. The sequence continues at coordinate 25,555 of NZ_JBCNYA010000038.1, read as the reverse complement.
GCCGGAAGACATGGCGCAGGCGGCCTTCCTCGCCCATTGCGAGCGGGTGACGCGGCTGCTGGCCGACGCCCTGCAACGCCACGGCGGCAGCATCTCGGCCGAACACGGGATCGGCCTGGTCAAGCGCGATTACCTGGGCAGCACGCGCAGCGCGGCGGAGATCGCGCTGATGCGCGGGATACGCAAGGTGTTCGATCCGAACGGCATCCTCAATCCCGGCAAGCTGTTCGAATGACGGACGGCGATCGAGGCGGCCCACTCCCGCCCAGCCGGACGGGAGTGGCGTGCTAGCCTTGGGCGCTTTCCCATCCCCGAGAGACGCCCCGCATGACCCAGGAACGCCGCGCGCTGTATCCGGAGATCGAGCCCTACGACAGCGGCATGTTGCCGGTGTCCGGGTTGCACACGATCTACTACGAGCAGAGCGGCAATCCGAACGGCAAGCCGGTGGTGTTCCTGCATGGCGGTCCGGGCGCCGGTGCCAGCCCGCGCTGCCGGCGCTTCTTCGATCCGTCGGCCTATCGCATCATCCTGTTCGACCAGCGCGGTTGCGGGCGCTCCACGCCGCACGCCGAGCTCGCGGAGAACACCACCTGGGACCTGGTGGCCGACATCGAGCGGCTGCGCGGGCACCTGGGCATCGCGCGCTGGCAGGTGTTCGGCGGCTCCTGGGGTTCCACGCTGGCGCTGGCCTATGCGCAGACCCACCCGGACAAGGTCACCGAACTGGTGCTGCGCGGCATCTTCATGCTGCGCCGCTGGGAACTGGAGTGGTTCTACCAGAAGGGCTGCGACGCGCTTTATCCGGACGCCTGGGAGTCCTACCTGGCGGCGATTCCCGAAGCCGAGCGCGGCGACCTGATGAGCGCCTACCATCGTCGGCTCACCAGCGCCGACCCGAAGGTTCGGCTGGACGCCGCGCGCGCCTGGTCGACCTGGGAAGCCGGCACCAGCTTCCTGATGCAGGATCCGGGCTACATCGCCAGCAGCGGCGAGGACGAGTTCGCGCTGGCGTTCGCGCGGATCGAATGCCACTACTTCGTCAACGGCGGCTTCTTCGAGCACGACGACCAGTTGCTGCGCAACGTCGATCGGATCCGCCGGATCCCGACCGTGATCGCGCAGGGCCGCTACGACGTGGTGTGCCCGCTGCGCAGCGCGTGGGACCTGCACCGCGCCTGGCCGGAGGCGGACCTGCGCATCGTGCAGGACGCGGGGCATTCGGCGTTCGAGCCGGGCATCACGCACGAGCTCGTCGAGGCGACCGACCGCTTCAGAAACTAGCGCCGCAGGCGCACCTTGCGCCCTCTTCCCGTCGGGGAGAGGGCAGGGTGAGGGTGGTCGGAGCTCGCCATGAGCCCGACGAAAAGGCGTAGGGTGGACTTCAGCCCACCGTGCAATTTGCCGGCGAGGCTGCGGTGGGCTGAAGCCCACCCTACCCGGGCAGTTGCTTCGTGCCGAAGATCTTGTCCCCGGCATCGCCCAGCCCCGGCAGGATGTAGCCCTTGTCGTTGAGCCGCTGGTCGATCGACGCGGTGTAGATCTCCACGTCCGGATGCGCGGCCTCGATGCGCTTCAGGCCTTCCGGCGCCGCCACCAGGAACAGCCCCTTGATGCGCTGGCAGCCGGCGGCCTTGAGCATGTCCACCGTCGCCACCAGCGTGCCGGCGGTGGCGAGCATCGGGTCGACGATCAGCGCGGTGCGCGCGTGCATGCTGCCGCTGAGCTTCTCGTAGTAGGCCATCGGCGCCAGCGTGGCCTCGTCGCGCTGCACGCCGACCACGCTGACCTTGGCCGAGGGGATCAGGTCCAGCACGCCCGGCAGCATGCCCAGTCCCGCGCGCAGGATCGGCACGATGGTGATCTTCTTGCCCTTGATGCGCTCGACCTGCACCGGTCCGGCCCAGCCATCGATGGTCTCCTCCTGCGTCTCCAGGTCCTTGGTCGCCTCGTAGGTGAGCAGGGCGGCCACTTCGGAGGCCAGCTCGCGGAATTCCTTGGTGCTGATGCCGGCGCGGCGCATCAGGCCGAGCTTGTGGCGGATCAGCGGATGGCGGACTTCGATGACGGGCATGGCGGATTCTCGCTTGTGGTCGCTGCCATTCATGCATGAAAAAGGGCGCGCCGTCGCCGGCGCGCCCTTCGGTTCGACTCGCTCAGGCCGCCTCGGCGGTCTGCTTGCGCGGGCCCTTCAGCAGGGCCTGGCGCACGTGGTCGATCACCAGGTCGACCTCGGCGCTGGTCACGTTGAAGTGCGGCGTGAAGCGCAGCGAATTGGCGCCGCCGTGGATCACGCCCACGCCGTGCTCGCGCATGTACTCCTCGGTGGACTCGTGCCCAAAGCACTTGAACTGCGGCGCCAGCTCGCAGGAGAACAGCAGGCCGGTGCCCTGCACCTTGGTGATCAGCCCGCCCAGTTCGTCCTTGAGCTTGTTGAGCTTGGCCACGAACTCCTCGCCGCGGGCCTTGATGTTGGCGCGCACCTCGTCGGTGAGCAGCGCCATCGTAGCCAGCGCCACGTCCAGCGCGCGCGGGTTGGTGGTCATGGTGTTGCCGTAGATGCCCTTGCGGTACAGGCCGGCGGTGCGGTCGCTGACGGCCAGCACCGACAGCGGGTACTGCCCGGCGTTGAGCGCCTTGGAGAAGGTTTCCATGTCCGGCGGCGGCAGGTTCTGGAAGCCGGGGTAGTCGACGATCGAGAGCACGCCGTGCGCGCGCAGGCCGGCCTGGATCGAATCGACCAGCAGCAGCGTGCCGTGCGCTTCGGTCAGCTCGCGGGCGGCCTTGTAGAACTCCGGCGTCACCGCGCGGCCCGGGTCGCCTTCGCCCATCACCGGCTCCAGGAACATCGCCTCGATGAACCAGCCGTGCTTGTCGGCGTCGGCGAAGGCGGCTTCTAGCTGCGCCACGTCGTAGGGCGCCACGGTGATCAGCGTGTCCTCGTGGCGGTAGCTGGCCAGGTGCTGCTGATAGGTCTTGCGCGAGGAGTCCGAATACAGCGCCGGCTTGTCGGTACGGCCGTGGAAGGCGCCGCGCACGGACAGGCGTTTGATCGTGCGGTTGGCATAGCGGCCGCCCGCGTCGGTCATCAGCTTGGCGTTGACGTCGGCGATGCGGCAGGCCAGGCCGACCGCCTCGGAGCCGGAGTTCAGGCACAAGTAGTGCTTGTACGGATTGGTGCCGCGGCTGCGGCCCAGTTCCTGGTCCATCGCACGGGTGAAGCGCAGTTGCGACACGCTGGGTGACATCACGTTGGCCATCACCTGCGGCCGCGACAGCGCTTCCAGGATGGCGGGCTGGTTGTGGCCGAAACCGAGCATGCCGTAGCCGCCGTTGTCGTGCAGCACGGCGCCCTTCAGCGTCACGATCCACGGGCCGCGCGCGGCGGCGGGCAGGTACGGGTTGATCGCGTCGTCCGGATAGAAGTTGACGTACCCGGCCTGGGCCTGAGCCAACTGCTCGGACTCGTCCAGTTTCAGGAAATCGCCGAACTCGCCGCACAGTTCGCGGTGCCGCGCCAGGGCTTCGTCGACCGCCTGCGCCAGCTCGGGCGCCGTGGCCGCCATGCGCTCGATGTTGGCGTCATCCAGGCCAACGGTACGCGGCTTGCCGCCGAATTCGCGCATCTCGCGCAGCTGATCGATCACACCCATGGCAGTCCTCCTCGAAGCCCGCTGCGCCGGTGGCGGCGCTGGCGGTGATTGCGAGCATGCGCAACCGAAGGCGCATGCGTTTGTGCGGACCCGTCCTGCGACGTGAAAGGCGCGTGTGACGGGCCGGGGATGGCCCCAAGGATACCGTGCGGCCGGCTCCGCCGTAACCCCGCATGACGGCTGTCACTTGCGCCGGCTGACGCCGACCAGTGTCCGCAAGGCCTTGCCGGGCCTAACGTTTGCGTCCATACCAAGGAGGACCTATGGACATGCCCACCACCCCGATTGCCCGCCTGCGCGGCGCGGTCAAGCGCTACGGCGCGCTGGCCGCCGTCGACGGCCTGGACCTCGCGCTGCGTCCCGGCGAGCTGCTCGCCCTGCTCGGGCCCAATGGCGCCGGCAAGTCGTCGGCGATCGGCCTGCTGCTGGGCCTGCAGCGGCCCGATGCCGGCGCGGCGGAGCTGTTCGGCATCGATCCCCAGCGCATCGAGGCACGCCGCCACATCGGCGTGATGCTGCAGAGCGCCACGCTGCCGCTGACCCTGCGCGTGCGCGAGCTGCTGCGGCTGACCGCCAGCTACTACGCCAACCCGCGCGTGCTGCAGGAATCGGCCGAACTGGCCGCCGTCGAGGACCTGCTCGACCGCCCCTACGGCAAGCTCTCCGGCGGCCAGCAGCGGCGCGTGCAGTTCGCGCTGGCCTTGTGTGGCCGCCCGCGCCTGCTGTTCCTGGACGAGCCCACGGTGGGCATGGACCTCGAGGCGCGCCAGGCACTGTGGGCGGCGATCCGCCGGCTGGTCGCCGAGGGCTGCTCGGTGCTGCTGACCACGCATTACCTGGAGGAAGCCGAGGCGCTTGCCGACCGCGTCTGCGTGATGGCGCGCGGCCGCGCGATCCACGAGGGCACGGTGGACGAACTGCGCGCCCGCGTGGGCGTCAGGCGCATCCGCTGCATCAGCACGCTGCTGCCCGAAACGATCGCCGGATGGCCCGAGGTGGCCGAAGTCAGCATCGAAGGCGGTCGCCTGCAACTGACCACCGCCGAGGCCGAGGTGGTGGTGCTGCGCCTGCTGCAGAACGACGCCTGGCTGCGCGAGCTGGAAGTCCAGCGCGCCGGCCTGGCCGAAGCCTTCACCGAACTGACCCGCGATGCCGCGGCATCGTCCACCGACCAGCGCAAGGCGGCCTGACATGGACACCCTGCTTCCCCTCGATCCGACCCTCGGCGACGACACGATGCCGCCCGGCCGCGTGCTCGGCGCCTACCTCGCCGAAGCGCGCAGCGAATGCCTGCGCTACCTGCGCGCGCCCAGCTTCATGCTGCCGATCACGTTGTTCCCGGGCATGTTCTACCTGGTCTTCGGCGTGCTGATGGCCAAGGGCGGCGCCGATACCGCGCGCTACCTGCTGGCCAGCTACGCCACTTTCGGCGTGATGAGCCCGGGCCTGTTCGGCTTCGGCGTGTCGCTGGCGATGGAACGCGACGGCGGCCTGCTGACCCTGAAGCGCGCGCTGCCGATGCCGCCGGCGGCCTACCTGCTTGGCAAGATGGTGATGGCGATGGGCGCCGCTGCGTTCGTGGTGCTGCTCCTGCTCGGCCTCTCGCAACTGGCGCACGTGACGCTGTCGCTGGCGCAGGCAGGTGCACTGCTGGTCACCGGCACGCTCGGCGTGCTGCCGTTCTGCGCGCTCGGCATGTACGTCGGCTCGCTGGTTAAAGGGCAGGGCGGACCGGGCATGCTCAACCTGATCTACCTGCCGATGTCTTTCCTGTCCGGCCTGTGGTTCCCGCTGCCGATGCTGCCCAAGGTGCTGCAGCAGATCGCCCCGGTATGGCCGAGCTATCATCTGGACCGGCTGGCGCTGGCCGCGGTGGGCATGAAGCAGGACGCCCTGGCGGGCCACGTGCTGGTGCTGCTGGGCTTCACCGCCGCCTTCCTGCTGCTGGCGGCACGACGGCTGCGACGGGTCGGTTGAAGTAGCATGGCCGCGGTTGTGCAGCATGGGTCCAGCTCGATGAAACGCCTCATTGCCTGGTTTGCCCCCGAGCCCGGATCGCGAATCAGCGAGATCATCCAGCAGGGCAAGTCGCCGTGGATGGAATCGGTGCACCTGCTGTGGTCGGCCTGGGTGTTCGTCACGCCGCTGTTCGACCGGGGCTACACCTGGCGCTGGGCGCTCCTCACCGCGATCACCTATCCGCTGTTCGTGGCGCTGTTCGCCAAGTCCATGCTGGCCGCACGCGGCAGCGCCTCGCGCTACGGCATGATGCTGGCGATGCTCGGCATCCTGCTGGTGCCGTTCTATTCCGGCAGCGTGAGCTACTTCATCTACGGCTGCGTCTCCTTTAGCCTGAACAGCCGCCGGCTCGTGCCGTTCCTGCTGCGCCTGCTGCTGGTGAACATCGTGTTCCTGCTGATCGCCGGGCAGGTGGGCTATCCGTGGCAGGCGCTGGTGGCCTTCCCGCTGATGACCTTCATCGTCGCCATGGTCACCCATGTCGAGCGCATCGGTCACGAGAAGGACGCCGCGCTCAAGCTCTCCCACGACGAGGTGCGCCGGCTCGCCGCTACCGCCGAGCGCGAGCGCATCGGCCGCGACCTGCACGACCTGCTCGGCCACACGCTCTCGCTGATCACGCTGAAGCTGGAGCTCTCGCGCAAGCTGTTCGACCGCGACACCGAGGCGGCGCGGCGCGAGGTGCTCGAAGCGGAAAAAGTCGCCCGCCACGCGCTGGCCGAAGTGCGCTGCGCGGTCACCGGCTTCCGCGCCACCGACATGGCGGCCGAGCTGGCTTCGGCGCGGCTGCTGCTCGAATCCTCGGCGGTGCAACTGGATTACGGCCAGCCGCCCCGCATGCCGGTCGAGATCGAGCGCGCCCTTGCGCTGGTGCTGCGCGAAGCCGCGACCAACATCGCCCGGCACGCGGCGGCGACGCAGGCCAGCGTGTCGTTCGAGTCGATCGACGGTGGGCTGTGCCTGACCATCGCCGACAACGGCCGCGGCGGCGTCGAGGACGAGGGCAATGGCCTGAGCGGCATGCGCGAGCGCGTGCGCGCACTCGATGGCCGCCTGCAGATCCATTCCGCGCGCGGGCAGGGCACGCGGTTGCGCGTGGTGGTGCCGCTGCCGGCAACGATGGTGGCGCCGGTTTCCGGACCGGCGGCGCCCGAACCGGCCAGCGCCGCAAGCCTGTCGCTGGTCGCGGAAGCGCGCCGATGATGCGCTGGTTCACGCCCCGCCCGGATTCGCTGCTCGGTCAGATGCGTTCGCCGCTGTACATGCGCTGGCAGGCCGGCGTGTCGCTGTTCGCGCTGGTGGTGCTGTTCCAGGGACCGCTGGCGGCGGGCCATTTCAGTTGGCACTGGATGGGGCCGACGCTGCTCGCCCTGCCGCTCTACCTTTACCTCTACCTGCGCGTCTACTTGGGTCCGTTGCGGCAGCTGGAATGGCACGTCGTGGCCATGGTCGCGCTGGGGCTGGCGCTGTGGTGCTACAACCCGTTCGGCTTCATCGTGATGGCGCTGGCCGCCGTCCTGCTGGCGTTCTCGCCTTCGTGGCGGCACTGGCTGCTCGGTGTGGCTGGCATCACCACGCTCGCGCTGGCCAAGGCGACGCTGGCCGGCGAGGACCTGAGTTCCGCCGTGAGCGTGGGCGTGGCCGGCCTGTTCGGCGGTTTCAGCAACGTGCTGTACATGTGCACGATGCGCCGGGACGCGGAACTGCGCCTGTCGCAGGGCGAGGTGCGCCGGCTGGCGACGCTGGCCGAGCGCGAGCGCATCGGCCGCGACCTGCACGACCTGTTAGGCCACACCCTTTCGCTGGTGGCGCTGAAATCCGAGCTGGCAAAGCGCCTGGCGCTGGCCGAGCCGGCGCGCGCGCAGCGCGAGATGGCCGAGGTCGAGCGGGTCGCGCGCCATGCGCTGACCGAGGTGCGCGCCGCGGTGACCGGCATGCGGCGCGGCGACCTGGCTGCCGAGCTGGTCTCCGCGCGGCTGATGCTGGAGGCCAGCGGCGTGGCGCTGGAGGGCGAGTTGCCCGACGGCCTGGCGCTGCCCGAACAGGTCGAAGCACCGCTCGCGTTGGTGATGCGCGAGGCGGTGACCAACATCCACCGCCACGCGCGCGCCACCCGCGCGAGCGTGGCCCTTTCCATCGACGGCAACGGGATCCAGATGCAGATCGGCGACAACGGACGCGGCGGCCTGTCCGCGCATGGCAACGGGGTAAGCGGCATGCGCGAACGCGTGCGTGCGCTAGGCGGCACGCTGTCGATCGATTCGCCGCCGCGCCGCGGCACCGTGCTCACCATCCACGTGCCGCTGGCGGTCCGCGCGCCTGTCGCCGCGCCGGTGCAGGCCCCCGCGGCCGACACGTCCGGTCTGCCCGCCGCCGGGAGCGCCGCATGATCCGCGTGCTGCTGGCCGAGGACCAGGCGATGGTGCGCGGTGCGCTGTCGGCGCTGCTCAACCTGGAAAGCGACATCGAGGTGCTCGGCTCCTCCGCCGACGGCGAAGCGGCCTGGCGCGACGTGCAGCGGCTCAAGCCCGACGTGCTGGTCACCGACATCGAGATGCCGGGGCTCACCGGGCTGGAACTGGCGCAGCGCATCCAGCGCCACGAGTTGCCGATGAAGGTGATCATCGTGACCACCTTCGCCCGTCCCGGCTTCCTGCGGCGCGCGCTGGACGCGGGCGTGTCCGGCTACTTGCTCAAGGACGCGCCGGCGGAGAACCTGGCCGAGGCGCTGCGCACCGTGCACCGCGGCGGCCGCGCGATCGATCCGCAACTGGCGCTGGAAGCCTGGACCGAGGCCGACCCGCTCAACGACCGCGAGCGCCAGGTGCTGCGCCTGGCGGGCGAAGGCCTGTCCGCCGGCGACATCGCCACGCGGCTGAACCTCTCGCACGGCACCGTGCGCAACTATCTGTCCGAGGCGATCGGCAAGCTCGGCGCCGGCAACCGCATCGAGGCGTTCCGGCTGGCGCGGCAGAAGGGTTGGCTCTAGGCGTGGACGCGCGTGGATACGCGCACGAGCTGCAAATGCGCATCGGTGCCATCGTGCTTGCTGCGCAGGATGTCGAGCGGTACCTGAAGGCGGTCCTGCCTTTTATGGATTCTAGAGATCCAAGTATCGGTGCTGCACTCAGGCGCCACAGGAAGCTCGAGAGGAGCACGCTTGGACCGTTGATAGATCAGCTCACGATGGCATCGGTTTCGCCTTGCGACGATTTTCGCCAGCAGGTCGGCGAGCTGGTGAAACGGCGCAACGACGTGGTTCACCGTTTTGCTGAAACCTACGGCTCGCAACTGAAGACGGGGCAACATCAGCAGGTCGTCGCCAGCCTGTGGGTTCTGGAAGCCAGTCTCCTGGCCATGCGCGATGCGTTGGCAGAGGCTGTTGCGTGTCTGCTCGAAGCTCTGCGGGACACGACGTTCTTGGGCACACCGGAGTACGGGGAGATGGTCGAGGCCTGTGCATCGTTCCGGCGCGCAGCGCGCAGTGTGCCCGGATCGTAGGGTGGCTTCAGCCCATCTTGGGTTTGTCACAGTAGGGTTGGGGGGCTGAAGCCCGCCTACACGGTCCAGGCCGGGGCGCGTTTGTCGAGGAAGGCGCCGAGGCCTTCCTGGCCTTCGGCCGAGACCCGCAGCCGTGCGATCAACTCCGCGTTCTGCGCGTCGATGCGCCCGGCGTCGCGTTCGTCGATGCCGCCCATGCGCAGCGCCAGTTGCTTGGCCTCGCGCTGGGCCTGCGGACCGGCCTTGGCGAGCAGCTTGAGGGTGAACTCCACTGCCTCATCCAGCGCCTCCGCCGGCACCACGCGGTGCAACAGGCCGATGCGGCAGGCCTCGGCGGCGTCGAACACCTCGCCGGTGAGGAACAGCCGGCGCGCCTGGCGCACGCCGATCGCCGCGACCACGTAGGGCGAGATCACCGCGGGCACCAGGCCGAGCTTCACTTCGGTGAGGCCGAACTTCGCGCCGTCCGCGCCGATGGCGATGTCGCAGGCGGCGACCAGCCCGACACCGCCGCCATAGGCCGCGCCGTTGACGCGCGCGACGGTCGGCTTGGGGCAGAACTGCAGCGTGCGCACCAGCGCGGCCAGGCGCAGCGAGTCCTCGCGATTGTCCTCTTCGCTGGCCGCCGCCATGCCGCGCATCCAGTGGAGGTCGGCGCCGGCGGAGAAGCTGGCGCCGGTGCCGGTGAGCACCACGGCGCGCACGGCATCGTCGCGGCCGGCTTCCACCAGCGCGGCGGTCAGTTCGGCGATCAGACCGTCGTCGAAGGCGTTGTGCACGTCGGGGCGGTTGAGCGCGATCTGGCGGACGGCGCCGCGGTCGGTGGCGAGGATGGCGGACATGCGCGGGCTCCCTGCGAAAACGAAGGATTGTAGCGGGGTGCGGCAGAACGTCCGGCGGCGGCTGTCGCTCAGTGCAAACACAGCCTTTGCCGCTATAATGCGAACCATTCTTATTTTCAGCCTCCCGCCGTGCGCCTCTCCGACTTGCCCAAAGGTTCGCCCGCCGTGGTCGACCGCGTGGACGATGCCCACGCCGGCGACCCCATCGCGCAACGCCTGCGCGACCTGGGCTTCGTCGACGGCGAGCCGGTGCGCGTGGTGGCCTGCGGCCCGCTGGGCGCCGATCCGCTGCTGATCCAGATCGGCTCGACCCGCTTCGCCCTGCGGCGCAGCGAGGCGGCGCGCGTGTACGTGAAGGCGGAAGCGGCATGAGCGCGCAAAGCCTGCGCATCGCCCTGGTCGGCAACCCCAACTGCGGCAAGACCGCGCTGTTCAACCAGCTCACCGGTGGGCGGCAGAAGGTCGCCAACTACGCCGGCGTCACCGTGGAGCGCAAGGAAGGCCGCTTCGTGGCGCCCTCCGGCCGCGTGCTGCAATTGCTCGACTTGCCGGGCACCTACAGCTTCGATGCGGCGAGCCCGGACGAGCAGATCACCCGCGACGTCTGCGAGGGCCGCTACCCGGGCGAGCCGGCGCCGGACCTGATCGTCTGCGTGGCCGACGCCACCAACCTGCGCCTGCACCTGCGCTTCGTGCTCGAAGTGAAGCGGCTGGGCCGTCCGGTGGTACTGGCGCTGAACATGATGGACACCGCGCGTCGCCGCGGCATCGCCATCGACGTGCCCGAACTGCAGCGCCGGCTCGGCGTGCCGGTGGTGGAAACCGTCGCCGTCCGGCGCGGCGGCGCCAAGGCGCTGATCGAACGCGTCGACGGCGAAGTGCCGGCAGCGGCCGCTGCGCAGCCCGATGACGCCGCCAGCCGCAACGACCTGCATGCGCAGGTGCGCGCGCTGATGGCCGATACGGTGACCATGCCGCGCGCCACCGACGCGCTGGACGATGCGATCGACCGCTGGGCGCTGCATCCGGTGTGGGGCCTGAGCATCCTGGCGGTGCTGATGTTCCTGATCTTCCAGGCGGTGTTCTCCTGGGCGCAGCCGGTGATGGACGCCATCGAGACCGGCGTCACCGCGCTGGGCGGCTGGGTCACTTCGGCGCTGCCGCCGCAGAGCGCGCTGCACAGCCTGCTCAACGACGGCATTTTCGCCGGCCTCGGCGCGGTGCTGGTGTTCCTGCCGCAGATCCTGATCCTGTTCCTTTTCATCCTGGTGCTGGAGGAATCCGGCTACCTGCCGCGCGCGGCGTTCCTGCTGGACAAGCTGATGTTCAAGGCCGGCCTGACCGGACGCGCCTTCATCCCGCTGCTGTCGAGCTTCGCCTGCGCCATCCCCGGCATCATGGCCACGCGCAGCATCACCGATCCGCGCGACCGCCTGACCACCATCCTGGTCGCGCCGCTGATGACCTGCTCGGCGCGACTGCCGGTATACACGCTGCTGATCGCCGCGTTCATCCCGCATCGCACGGTGTGGGGCCTGTTCAACCTGCAGGGCGTGGTGCTGTTCACGCTGTACGTGGCCGGCATCGTCAGCGCGCTGGCGGTGGCCTTCGTGATCAAGCGCTTCCGCAAGGACAAGAGCGAGCACGCGCTGCTGATGGAACTGCCGTCGTACCGCCTGCCGAACGTGCGCGACGTGGCGCTGGGGCTGTGGGAGCGCGCCAAGATCTTCCTCAAGCGCGTGGGCGGGATCATCCTCGCGCTCACCGTGCTGCTGTGGTTCCTCTCCAGCTTCCCGGGGCCGCCGCCGGGCGCCAGCGGGCCGGCGATCGACTACAGCCTGGCCGGCCGCCTGGGCCACGCGCTGCACTACGTGTTCGCGCCGATCGGCTTCAACTGGCAGATCTGCATCGCACTGGTGCCGGGCCTGGCCGCGCGCGAGGTGGCGGTCTCCGCGCTGGGCACGGTGTACGCGATGTCCGGCAGCGACGACACCGTCGCCAGCCAGCTCGGCCCGCTGATCTCGCACCAGTGGTCGCTGGCCACCGCGCTCAGCCTGCTGGCCTGGTACGTGTTCGCGCCGCAGTGCATGTCCACGCTGGCGGTGATCCGCCGCGAGACCAACTCCTGGCGCAACGTGGCGATCACCGCCGGCTACCTGTTCGGCCTGGCCTACCTGGCCTCGCTGCTCACCTACCAGATCGCGAGGGCGTTCTCGTGAGCGCGTTCGCGATCGTGCAGGCGGTGGTGCTGACGCTGGTGCTGCTGGCCAGCCTGCTCGCGGCCTTCCGCAAGCTGCTGCCGAAGACGGCCAAGCGCGCGCAGGCACGGCTGTCGTCCGCGCTCGACCGGCCGGGCCGCAAGCGCGCCGTGCAGCGGTTCGGCCGCTGGCTGCAGCCGGCCGAGGCGAAGAGCGGGGGATGCGGCAGCGGTGACGGCTGCAGCAGTTGCGGCGGCTGCGCGCCCACGCCCGCCACACAGGCGCAGCCATTGCACTTCCGCGAACCTTGAAACCGTAGGTTGGGCTTCAGCCCACCATCGCACGCGCGAGAGTTCCTGCAGCGAAGCCCACCCTACACGAGCTTCAGGGTGACGTTGCGCGCTTCGAGCGCCTGCACGTAGTCGTCCGGTGCGCTGGTGTCGCTGATCACCAGGTCCAGACTGGCCAGCGGCGCGATCACCGAGAGGCTGCGCTGGCCGAACTTGCTGGCGTCGAGCACGGCGACGGTCTGGCGCGAGACTCGGATCATCAGCGCATTGAGCGAGGCTTCCAGCGGGTCGGGCGTGGTCACGCCGACGTCCGGATCGAGCCCGTCCACGCCGAGGAACAGGCGGTCGGCCGAAAGCCGCGACAGCGCCTGTTCGGCGTCGGGCCCGGCCAGCGAGTAGGAGGTCTGGCGCAGCAGCCCGCCGAGCATCATCACGCGCACGCCGGCGATGCCGGAGAGCTCGAGTGCGATGTTGAGCGCGTTGGTGATCACGGTGAGCGCGTTCCAGCGCCGCTGGCGCAACTGCCGCGCGATCTCTACGGTAGTGGTGCCCGAGTCGATGATGATCGTCTCGCCGTCCTGCACCAGCCTGGCCGCCGCCTCGCCGATGCGCCGCTTCTGCGCGTGGTGGCGGGTTTCCTTGATGGTCAGCGGGGTGTCCTGCGTGCCGGGGCCGGCCGGGATGGCGCCGCCGTGCGAGCGGGTGACCGTGCCGGCGCGGGCCAGCGCTTCCAGGTCCTGGCGGATGGTGACCGCCGAAATGCCGAAGCGCCTGGCCAGTTCCTCGACGGTGACGCGGCCCTTCGCCTCGACCTGCTCGACGATCAGCCGGCGGCGCTCCTCGACCAGCAGCTTCGGCGGCGCGGCGGCCTTGCGGGCGGCTTCCTTACGTCGTGCACTCATCAATCCAACCCGAGCAGTCGTGCGGCATTGTCGTGGTAGACCTTGCGCAGGATCGTCTCCGGCAGGCCCAGCCCGTAGATCGACCAGCGCCCCTGCGGCGGCGTGGCAGCCGGGGCATAGTCGAAGTATTCGTCCTCGGTTTCAAGGAAGCGGTAGTAGATCTCGTACAGCGCATCGCCCAGCAGTTGCTGCGGCACGTCGTCGCCCCATGGCGGCGGCACCGCGTCGGTGCCGAACAGGATGCGATCCTGGTGACGCTCGAAGAACGTGCGGCTGCGGCGCGGCTGGCGGCCGAGCTCGCCGATGCGCGCGCTGACGTCCACCATCGCGTTGGGGAAGCGCGCCAGGCACGCCTCGATGGAGGCGAGGTCCTCGGCCTGGCTGCCGACGTGCATCAGCACGAAGGTGGTGCGCGGGTGGCGCGCGATCACGCGGTCGCGCGCGGCGACGAGCTGCTCGTGGCTGGGGAACTCCGGGCCGTAGAAGGACCAGTCCGGATGCTTCGCCAGTTCCTCGTAGCGCTCGTTGTGGCGGTCGGTCGGCAGGAAGAACGCCAGCGGGTCGGCGGTGTGCACGAACACCGGCAGGCCGAGCGCGCCGCAGGTTTCCCACATCGGGTCGAAGCGCGCGTCGTCCACGCCGACCAGGGCGCCCTGGTCGATGCCCTCGCGCAGGTAGAGGCCCAGCGTCTTGAGGAGTTTCAGGCCGCAGGCGCCGGCGCGGTGCGCCTGCTCGATCGCCTCGGCCTGCAGTCGCGGATAGTCCGGCTGGTCGAACAGGCCGAACGAGGGCTCGGTCATGGTGAGGAAGCGCCCGGGCGCGGCGCGGTCGAAGCGCGCGATGGCGTCTTCCAGCCCCTGGCCGACGCCGCCGGTGAGGTTGACCATCGCACGGATGCCCTTGCGCTCCATCAGCGGCAGCAGCGCGGCCGGGTCGGTGAAGAAGGTCATTGCCTCGCCCACCGGCACCGCGCCGCGCACGTCGCGCATCCACGAAAGATGCGTGTGCACGTCGATCACCGGAAAGCGCGGCCGCTCGATGCGCGTGGTGGGCACGCGCAGCACGCTGCGCGGCGCGTAGTCGACGAGCGGCAGCTCGAGCTTGTCCGCGTCCGGCGCGGTGGCTAGCAGGTGCTTGCCGTCGCCGCCGGCCGGCGCCGCCGTGCGGGGCGGCGCCGAACAGCAGCCGCAGAAGCGGTGGCGCGGCGGGCCATCAACAGGCAAGGGGGGATCGCGTTCGTCCGTCATCGAGATTTCAGCGCGGGTAGCGCCGCATGATCTCATGCACCTGGCGCACCAGCGCCACCGCCTGGTCGAACGGGCGCAGCCACATGTTGCGACCGAACATCACGCCGCTGGCGCCGGACTGCATGTAGAACTCGACCTTGCGCAGCACCGCGCCGTCGTCGTCGTTCTTCTCGCCGCCGGAGAACAGCACCATCGTGCGTCCGGCCGAGCGCACCACGCGGGCGGAACGGGTCGCGGCGTCCTCGTCCAGCGCGTCGTACGGCGCGGGCGACTTGCCCCGCTCGGCCACCGGCTCGTGCAGCTTGACCAGGTCCGCGCCCAGCTCCAGCGCCACGCGCGCGGCGTAGTCCTGCGCGTAGAGGCTGTTCTTGCCGCCCTTGGCCTCGATCGCCTCACCGCGCGGATACGACCACATCACCAGCGGCATGCCATAGCGCTCGCAGTCGCGGCGCACCTGCTCGAACTGGCGGATCTCGTCGTGCTGGCGCGGCGAGCCCACGTACATCGTGTAGCCGACCGCGTCGGCGCCCAGCCGCACGGCGTCCTCCACCGAGGCGAACAGCGGCGAGGTGGCCTCGGCGTCGCTGGGGATGTTGGTCTTGCCGTTGAGCTTGAGGATCAGCGGCACGCGCCCGGCATGGCGGCCCATGTACTTCTCGGCCAGGCCGATGCCGAGTGCGATGGCGGAAAAGCCGCCGGCCTCGGCCAGCTCGAACTGGTAGCTGGGATCGAGCGCCGGCGGGTGGGGAAAGAAGTCGGTCGGGCCGTGTTCCAGGCCCTGGTCCAGCGGCAGCACCAGCAGCGTGCCGTTGCGCGGGCCGTGGCCGTAGAGCATCCGCCACAACCGCGTGCGCTTGCCGTGGGAGAGGCTCAGCGAGTCCAGGATCGAGGGCTGCACCGGGGCGGCTTGCAAGTTGTCTTTCATTTCGAATACCTTTGGATGAAAGTTTCGATATCTTTCGTTCGCCACCATCTTTCCTCAGACGCCCATGCCTGTCAAACCTCCCGTTCTGCCGCCCGCGCTGGCGAAACTCCACGGCGCCAACGATGCCGAGAAGGCCCGGCAGGGCTATGCGCACACACTGCGCGAGATCCTGCAGCAGCCGCCGACCTGGCTCGGCACCGCGTCCAGGCTGTCCGGGGAGCACACCGCCGCGATGCTGCGCGAGCTGCTCGCGGCGAAGCCGGCGCACATCGTGTTCACCGGCTCGGGCAGCTCGCTCTACGTGGGCGAGTGCCTGGCGCCGGTGCTGCAGGCGGCACTGGGCATTCCCTGCCTGGCGATCGCGGCGGGCACGCTGCTGACCTCGCGTCGCGGTGTGCTGCCGCCGGGGCGCGGCCTGCTGGTGTCGATCGCGCGCTCGGGCGACAGCCCGGAGAGCACCGGCGTGGTCGACCAGGTATTGGCGGCCGAGCCGGGCTACGCGCACCTGGCGATCACCTGCAACGCACGGGGCCAGCTCGCCACGCGCTACCGCGACGAGCCACGCATGCACGTGCTGCTGCTGGACGAGGCCACCAACGACCGCAGCCTGGTGATGACCAGCAGCTTCACCAACCTGCTGCTGGCCGGCAGCGGCCTGCGCCACGTCGCCTCGGGCGATCCCGACCCGCGCCTGGCCGATGCCGCGGCGGCGGTCGCCGGCGCGCTGGTCGAGCGCCACGGCGAGGCGATCGCCGCGGCCGCGCAGCGTCCCGTGGACGGCGTGGCCTACCTGGGCAGCGGCGCCGCGTTCGGCGCCGCGCGCGAGTCGGCGCTGAAGATGCTGGAGATGACCGCCGGCGCCGTGCGCACGCTGCCGGAAACCTTCCTGGGCCTGCGCCACGGGCCGATGTCCTGGCTGGCGGACGACAGCCTGGCGGTCGCCTTCCTCGCCGCCGAACCGAGCGTGCGCGGCTACGAGTACGACCTGCTGCGCGAGCTGACCCGCAAGGGCCTGGGCGAACGGCGCATCGTCGTCGGCGAATCGATTCCGGCCGACGTGCTGGGCGCCCACGGCGTAGCGGTGGAACTGCCCGGCCTGTACGCGCTGGAGGAAGCGCAGCAGCTGATGATCCACGTGATGGTGGGCCAACTGCTGGCCTTCTTCCGCTGCCTGGCGCTGGAGCAGAAGCCGGACGCGCCCTCGCAGGGCGTGCTCACCCGCGTGGTCGAGGCCTTCGCGATCCACGGCAGCGGGGCGGGCGCATGACGGCCGCCCAGCCCAAGCCCGTGCTGGTCGCCGGCGAGATCAACGCCGACCTGGTGTTCTCCGGCTGCGCCGCGCTGCCGGCCTTCGGCCGCGAGGTGCTGGCCCAGGGCTTCCAGCAGGGCCCGGGCAGTTCCTCGATGATCTGCGCGATGGGCCTGGCGCGCCTCGGCGAGGCGGTGTTGTTCGCCGGCGTGGCGGGGCAGGACGGCTGGGGCGGCTATTGCCTGGCCGCGCTGCGCGAGGCGGGCATCGACGTGGATGCCGTGCAGTTGCGGCCGGGCCTGCGCACCGGCCTGACGGTGGCGCTGTCGGCCGCGCACGACCGCGCGCTGGTGACCTATCCCGGCGCGATCGCCGCATTGCGTGCGGACGACGTTCCCGACGCGCTGCTGGCCCGCGCCGGCCACCTGCACGTGTCCTCCTACTACCTGCAGGATGCGCTGCGTCCGGGCCTGCGCAGCCTGTTCGAGCGCGCGCACGCGCTCCGCCTGACGACCTCGCTCGACCCGGGCTTCGACCCGCAGGAATGGTGGGGCGAGGCGCTGGTCGAACTGCTGCCGCAGGTGGACGTGTTCCTGCCGAACGCGGTGGAGGCCTGCGCGATCAGCGGCGCCCCCACCCCGGAGACCGCGCTCGAGGCGTTCGCCAACGGCCGCACGCGCACCGTCATCAAGCGCGGCGGCGAAGGCTGCCTTACGCTCGACGACGACGGCCGCACGCTCGCGATGCCGGCGTTCGCGGTCGACGCGCTCGACAGCACCGGCGCCGGCGATTCCTTCGATGCGGGCTTCCTCTACGCCTGGCGCCGCAGCTTGCCGCTGCGCGACTGCCTGCGCTGGGGCGCGGCCTGCGGCGCGCTGTCCACGCGCGGCATCGGCGGCACCGCCACGCAGGTGGGCGTGGCCGACGTCGAGCGCCTGCTGGCGGGGCGTGCATGATCACCGTCGCCGGCTTCAACACCGCGATCGACTACCTGTTCACGGTGGACGCGCTGGTGCCCGGCACGGTGCAGCGCGCGGCGCAGGCCGAGCCGTATCCGGGCGGCAAGGGCCTGCACGTGGCGCAGACCGTGGCCGCACTGGGCGAGCGGGTGCAGCTGGTCGGCCTGGTCGATGCCGCGCACCGCAACCTGGTCGCGCGGCGCATGGCCGGGCGCGGCGTGTTGTTCCATGGCATCGAGATCGAGCAGCCGTTGCGCAGCTGCATCGCGGTGCGCGAGCGCGACGGGCGCGTCACCGAGATCCTCGGCCCTGGTCCACAGATCACGCTCGCCGAGCGCGAAGAGCTGCTTCGCGCGTGGTGGCGCTGCGCCGAGGAAAGCACGCTGCTGGTGCTTTCCGGCAGCCTGCCGCGCGGCTTCGACGCCGACATCTACGCGTGGATGGTGCGTCACGCCGCCGACCGGCCCTGCCTGGTCGACGCCAGCGGCGACGCGCTGCGCCACGCGGCCGGCTCGGGCGCGTTCCTGCTCAAGCCCAACCGCGACGAAGCCGCCGAACTGGCCGGCCGGCCGGTGCGCACGCCGCAGGACGCCGCCGCCGTGGCGCGTGCGCTGCACGCGCAGGGCATCGTGCTGCCGGTGGTGACGCTGGGCGCCGAGGGCGCGGTCGGCTTCGACGGGCGCGACGCGTGGCACGCCTCGGTGGCACTGGAGCGCAGCGTCAACGCGGTCGGCTCCGGCGACTGCCTGCTCGCCGGCCTGGCGGTCGCGCTCAAGCGCGGCGAGCCGCTGGCACAAGCGCTGCAGCTGGGTGTGGCCTGCGGCGGCGCCAACGCGATGGACGAGGAAACCGGCTACGTGCGGCGCGAGCGGGTCGATGCGCTGCTCGGCGAGGTGAGCCTGCGCAGGCTGGACGCATGAGGCATCGCGGGCGGCCTTACGCCTCGCGGCGGTCGTTTCCGCGGGCAGAGGACGGGAGCAGGTTGCGCAACATCACGAGCCGCGAGGGAGCGCGGTACTTCAAGAACCCATCCCGCGGCGCGCGGAGCGCGGCCGGGGAATCTCCAGCGAGGTTGACGGCATGAACATAGGGGCAAGCGCAGGTCGCAGCGGCACCGATGCACGACGGATGCAGGGTGCCGCCACGCCGCGGCTGCGTCCGTGGGCCGGCCTGGCGCTGGCCGGCGCCATCGCCGCGGTGGTCGCCGCGCCCGCGTGCGCCGCCACGCAGGATTTCGGCAATGCCGCCATCGCCGTGCAATGGCAACTGGCCGACGGCCGGTTCACCGACATGGTCGTCACCGACCGCATCAACCATCGCGCGATCCCGGTCACCGAGCCCTTCGTGTTGACCTGGCGCGACGGCCGCAAGCTCGGTCCCGCACAGCTCAAGCTGCTCTCGCCGCCGCAGGAAACGGTACTGAAGGCCGACCCGAAAGCCTCGCGCGAGGCCGAGCGCCTGCCGGGCCGCGCCATCGCCGCCAGCTTCACCGACGCCGACGGCCGCCTGCGCATCGACTGGCAGTGGGTGCAGCGCGAGGGCTCGGACTACCTGCGCGAGATCCTCACCGTCACCGCGCTCAAACAGGACGAGGACATCGCGCGCGTCGACCTGCTGCAGGCCAAGGCCGAGGACGTGGAAGTGATCGGCTCGGTGCCGGGCTCGCCGGTGGTGGCCGGGCCGGACTACTTCGGTTTCGAGCATCCGCTCTCGTCCAGCAACGCCTGGGGCAACCGCGTGCAGTTGTGGATCGAGCGCGGCCTGCCGCTGCCCAAGGGGCAGTCGATGACCTACTCGGCGGTGGTCGGCGCCACCCACGGTAACCAGCTGCGGCGCGATTTCCTCGCTTACGTCGAACGCGAACGGGCGCATCCGTACCGCACCTTCCTGCACTACAACTCCTGGTACGACATCGGCTACTTCACGCCCTACACGCAGGCCCAGGCGCTGGACCGCATCCACGCCTTCGGCGAGGAGCTGACCGTCAAGCGCGGCGTCAAGCTCGACTCGTTCCTGTTCGACGACGGCTGGGACGACCTGAGCGGCAGCTGGAACTTCAGCAAGGACTTTCCGAATGGCTTCATCCCGCTGCGCGAGGCGGCGGCGAAGTACGGCGCCGCGCCGGGCATGTGGCTCTCGCCCTGGGGCGGCTACGGCCATCCGAAGCAGGAGCGGGTGAAGAGCGGCCGCGCGCACGGCTACGAGATCATCGACGGCGGCCTGGCGCTGTCCGGCCCGAAGTACTACCAGCGCTTCCATGACGTGACCATGGACCTGGTACGCAAGGACGGCATCAACCAGTTCAAGTTCGACGGCACCGGCAACGCCGACAAGGTGTTCCCGGGCAGCCGTTTCCCCAGCGACTTCGACGCGGCGATCCAGTTGATCGAGGACCTGCGCAAGGCCAAGCCGGACCTGTTCATCAACCTCACCACCGGCACGCAGGCCTCGCCGTTCTGGCTGGCCTACGCCGACTCGATCTGGCGCGACGGCGAGGACGACTGGCACGCCGGCGTGGGCACCGAGCGCGAGCGCTGGATCACCTACCGCGATCGCGAGACGTACCGGAACATCGTGGAGAAGGGCCCGCTGTTCCCGCTCAACTCGCTGATGCTCCACGGCATCATCTACGCCAAGGAGAACAAGCGCCTCAACACCGATCCCGGGCACGACTTCCCCAACGAGGTGCACTCCTACTTCGGCAGCGGCACGCAGTTGCAGGAGCTCTACATCACCCCGTCGCTGCTCTCGCAGGCCGACTGGGGCATGCTGGCCGAGGCCGCGAAGTGGTCGCGCGCCAACGCGCAGGTGCTGAAGGACACGCACTGGGTCGGCGGCGATCCCGGACGGCTGGACGTCTACGGCTGGGCGGCGTGGACGCCGGGCAAGGCGATCCTCACCCTGCGCAATCCCAGCGACAAGCCGCAACTGGCGCTGGTCGAACTGGCGCGGCAACTGGAACTGCCGGCCGATGCCGCGCGCCGTTTCAGCGTGCGCGACGTCTGGCGAAGCGGCGGCGGCATGCTGCCCGCGCGGCTGGATGCCGATCACCCCAGCACGCTGATGCTGGCGCCGTTCCAGGTGGTCACGCTCGAACTGACGCCGGTGGCGGGGCACTGAGCGTGGTCGATCCGCGCCGCCGGGCCCTGCTCAAGGCCGCCGCGCTGCTGCCGCTGGCCGGCGCCTGCGGAGGCGTCGCCGTGGCCGGGCCGCGCGCGGCCGCGGCGCATTTCGCGGTGCAGGCGGACCGCCCGGGCCGGCGCGTCAGCGAATCGCTCGCCGGCCTGAGCTACGAGACGCTGCAACTGGCCGAACCGGCCTTCTTCGCCGCCGACAACCACGCGCTGGTGCAACTGTGTCGCGCGGTCAATCCGCAGGGCGTGCTGCGCATCGGCGGCAACACCAGCGATGACACGGTGTGGAGCGGCTACCGCGGCCCGTTGCCGGCGTTCGCGCCGCGCAAGCGCGGCCTGCAGCAGCCCTTCGTGCTGAAGCCGCAGGCGCTGCACGCGCTGGCCGGCTTCCTGCGCGCCACCGGCTGGAAGCTGGTGTTCGGCGTGAACCTGCGGATCGGCGTGCCGGCGATGGCGGCGGAACTGGCCACGGCGGTGCAGCGCATCGTCGGCGACCACCTGCTGGCGATCCAGATCGGCAACGAGGCGAACAACTACGAGCGCGACTACGCCTCTTTCGATGCGGCCTGGGCGCCCTACGCCAGGGCGATCCGCGCAGCGGGCGTGCCCATCGCCGGCCCGGACACCGGCGCCAACACCGACTGGGTGATCGAGTACGCCAGGCGGCATGGCAGGGAGAACGTCTTCCTCAGCCGGCACTACTACCGCGACGCCGCGCCGAACGGTTCGATTCCCGACCTGCTCGGCGGCGATCCGGCGTTCATGGCGGAAGTCGAGCAGGCCATGCGTGCGGCCGATGCCGCCGGGTTGCCGTTCCACCTCACCGAGGCGAACTCGTACTACTTCGGTGGACGCGACGGCGTCAGCAACGTGTTCGCCTCGGCGCTATGGGGCGCGGACTTCATGCTCGCGCTGGCGCAGCGCGGCGTGGCCGGCGTGCAGTTCCATGGCGGCACGCTCGAATCGGTGGAGGCCTCGCTCGGGCGCGACGCCGATACCGGTGCCGCGGGCGCCGACCGGGAAGCACGGCGCAATGCGGTGACCTCGCGCTATTCGGCGATCGCGGGCGACGTGTCGCTCGGCTTCCAGCCGCGCCCTCTCTATCACGGCATGGTGCTGGCGCAGCGTTTCGCCGGCGCACGCATGCTGCACGCAACGCTCGACGCGGGCGCGGCCAACCTCACCGCCTATGCCGCGCGCCGCGAGGGCGCCGTGCTGGTGGCGCTGGTCAACAAGGACGCCGCGCGCGATGCGGCGGTGACGGTCAGCGGCCTGCCCAGGGGCGCCGCCGGCCGCGCGATGCGCCTGCGCGCGCCCGCGCTGGACAGCCGGGAGGGCATTGCCTTCGGGGATGCGGAAAGCACCGTGTCCGATGCGCACGGCCTTTGCCGCATCGCGGTACCCCGCGGCAGCGCCGTCTGGGTGGAGTTCAACGAAACGGTTTGAAAGGCCGCGGCGGAGTCGCGGGCTGCCGGCGCGCGCCGGCGTGGAAAGCGCAAGGAACGGCAGGGGATGCGAGGACGGCCTTGGTGATTTCTAGACATCCAGACAACGGGGAGCGGCACCACGATGAACAAGCATGAATCCATGATCGGCAGGAACCAGCTGTGCCTGCTGATCGCCTTGGCACTGGCCAGCGGCGGTGCGCTGGCGCAGTCCACCACCGGCACCATCGCCGGCCAGGTGCCGGCGGGGCTGGGCGACACGGTGTCGATCCAGAGCAGCACCGGCCTGGTGCGCCAGGTGCCGGTCGACAGCCGCGGCCGCTACGTGGCCACCCAGTTGCCGGTGGGCAGCTACACGGTGACGCTCAAGCGCGGCGGCGAGACGGTGCAGACGCGCGAACACGTGGGCCTGCGCGTGGGTGCGGCCACCGACGTGTCCTTCAGCCCGCCGGAGACGACCAACCTCGCCGGCATCAACGTCACCGCCAGCACGATCCCGCCGATCGACGTGACCGGCGTCGATTCGCGCACGGTGGTCACCGCCGAGCAGCTGCGCAGGCTGCCGCTGGGCTACAGCGCCGAAGCGGTGGCGCTGCTCGCGCCCGGCGCGGCGGACAACACCGGCGGCTTCCATACCGCCACCGGCGGCTCGCTGGTCAGCTTCGGCGGCGCCGGCGCCAACGAGAACGCGTACTACATCAACGGTTTCAACACCACCGACCCGCTCAAGTCCGAAGGGGGTATCACGCTGCCGTACGGCTCGGTCGAACAGGAGGAGATCTATACCGGAGGCTACAGCGCGCAGTACGGCCGCTCCGACGGCGGCGTGATCAACATGGTCGGCAAGCGCGGCACCAACGAATGGCACTTCGGCGCCAAGGCGAGCTGGGAGCCGGCCTCCAGCCGCGCGGCGGCCACCGACCTCTATTACGAGAACGGCCTGCCGACCACGCCCGGCCAGGTGGAACAGTTCGGCAGCCTGTACGACGCGCGCAGCAAGGGCAGCTACTGGGTGACCACCTATGACGCCTACCTGGGCGGCCCGCTGGTCAAGGACAAGCTGTTCTTCTTCGCCTCGGCGGAAATGGCCAAGGAGCAGGGCAACACGCTGGGCACCGTGACCTCGACCGCGCCCTACACGAGCTACCGCTACGAGATGCCCAAGTGGTACGCCAAGGTCGACTGGAACATCAGCGACAACCACATCCTCGAGCTCACCGGCGCGTCCAGCAAGCGCAACTACAGCGCCGACAACTACTACTACGACTACGACAACTACCAGCGCGGCGACCTGTTCAGCCCGGCCACCAGCACCAAGAGGGGTGGCAGCCTGTGGACGGCCAAGTACACCGGCTACCTCACCGACGACCTCACGCTGACCGCGATGTACGGCAAGCTGAAGACCGACGACTACAGCCGGGTGCCGGGCGACCCGGGCGTGGTCTACATCGGCAGCCCGGACCTCGAGAATCCCGACCTCAACGGCGGCGTGCCGCGCTACACCAGCCAGACGGCGAGCCGCATCAACGATCCGGGCCGCGGCAACCGCACCACCAACCTGCGCGTGAGCCTGGAATACCGGCTCGGCGACCACACGCTCACCGCCGGCATCGACAACCTCACCGCCGCGGCGCTCAAGCAGGGCTTCCTGAGCTCCGGTCCCGGCTACTCGTGGACCTACCAGCACACCGACAACCCCGGCAGCCCGCTCAACACCGGCCTGGGCGTGGGCGCCACCGCCGACTTCCCGAACGGGCAGGACGGCTACTACGTCACGCAGAACGTCTACTACCGCGTGGCCAACGTGCGCACCACCGAGCGCGCGCAGTTCATCGAGGACAACTGGCAGGTCACCGACCGCCTGCTGCTCTCGCTGGGCCTGCGCGACGACCAGTTCACCAACTACAACGCCGCCGCCCAGGCGTACATCAAGCAGAAGAACCAGTGGGCGCCGCGGCTGGGCTTCGCCTGGGACGTGGCGGGCGACTCGAGTTTCAAGGTCTTCGGCAACGTCGGCCGCTACTTCCTCGCCTCGCCGCTGGAACCGGCGCTCTCCGCCGGCAGCTCCAGCATCCAGACCACGCAGTACTTCACCTACGGCGGCATCGGCGCCGACGGCACGCCGACCGACCTGACGCAGATGTCCGGCCCGGTCTCGGCCAACAGCAACTTCGGCCAGTTGCCCGATCCGAAGACCGTGGTGTCCAAGGACCTCAAGGCGATGTACCAGGACGAGTACATCCTGGGCTTCAGCAAGACGCTCGGCAGCGATTGGGTCTACGGCGCCAAGGCCACGCGGCGCATCCTGCGCAGCGCGATCGACGACTTCTGCGACCTGGACGCGATCGTGGCCAAGGCGGCCGAACTCGGCATCACGCTGGGTTCGAACAACAACGGCTGCCACCTGATCAACGCGGGCACCAGCAATACCTTCATCGTGTCCGACGAGAACGGCCAGCTGCGCGAGGTGCCGATGACGCGGCAGGAGCTCGGCTTCCCGGAGCTGAAGCGCAACTACTACGCGCTGGACCTGTTCATGGAGCATCCGTTCGACGGCAAGTGGTACGGCCGCTTCGACTACACCTTCTCGCGCAGCTACGGCAATTCGGAAGGCATGACGCAGTCCGACGTGCAGTCCGACGGCCCGCAGGAATCGGCCGACTGGGACAACGGCGCGATCATGGCCTGGAGCAACGGCGACCAGGGCAACGACCATCGCCACCAGTTCAAGGCCTTCGGCTACTACCAGTTCACGCCCGAGTGGATGGTGTCGGGCACGGTGCGCCTGAGCTCCGGCCAGCCCAAGGTGTGCCTGGGCCTGTACCCGGGCAACGTCGATCCGGCCGGCTACGGCTCGTCCTACCACTACTGCGACGGCCAGCCGACCCCGCCGGGCAGCACCGGCCGCCTGCCGTGGCAGCGGCAGATCGACCTTGGCTTGCGCTACGCACCGGCCTTCGCGGCGCACCGGCTGGCCTTCCACCTGGACGTGTTCAACCTGCTCAACGCGCAGGAAGTCACCAACATCACGCCGAGCTATTACCGCGACTCCAGCGGCTCGCCCAATCCGCTGTACGGTACGGCGCGGGTGAGCCAGGCGCCGCGTTACGCGCGGTTCTCGGTCACCTACGACTACTGACCGCCAGTCGTGGGGGGGGGGGGGGGGGGGGGGGGGGGGGGAGGAAGGGAAA